>JADGPY010000437.1 GCA_017882205.1 Chitinophagaceae bacterium | reverse complement strand
ATCGGACTAGGGGACAGGGGAAGTGATGCAGTTCAGCGGTTGTCATATATTGAAGGAGTCGAAATAAAAGCATTAGGTGATAAACGGGAGGTTTGTGTAAAAGAATCTCAGAAGTATCTGGCAAGTATTGGAAGGCCGGCGGCTCAGGAATTTTTTGGCGACGAGAACATCTGGAAAAAACTTGTTGAACTTCCCGATCTTGATCTTATTTATACCTGCACTCCATGGATAATGCATACCGCAATTTCGGTTTATGCAATGGAGCATGGAAAGCATGTTGCATGTGAAGTTCCGATAGCGCGTACAATTGATGAAGCGTGGCAGCTCGTTGAAACATCAGAAAAAACCAAAAAGCATTGCATGATGCTAGAAAACTGCTGTTATGATTTTTTTGAATTATTGACGCTCAATATGGCTCGACAGGGATTGTTTGGGGATATAATTCATGGTGAAGGGGCTTATATCCACAATCTTATGGGATATAATTTTAAAAAACCACTTGATGATAAACAGGCTGACGGAGCATATACTGATATGTGGAGACTAAAAGAGAATGCCACCAGGAATGGCAATCTGTATCCGACACATGGATTGGGTCCTGTATGCCAGGCATTGAACATTAACTATGGTGATAAGATGGAGTATCTTTCATCAGTGTCGACTTTTGATTTCACAATGGCTCCCAAAGAAAAAGAACTAGTTGCACAAGATTCATTCTACGCACCCTGGAAAGATTCGAAATTCAGGGGCAATATGAATACCACTATTGTAAAAACAACACTCGGAAAAACAATGATGACACAGCATGACGTATCATCTGATCATCCTTATTCAAGGATACATCTTCTTCAGGGAACGAAAGGTATGGTACGTAAATTTCCTGAAGAACATATTGCTCTTGGAGAAGAGTGGGCCGATGAAGCCAAAATGAAAGAACTTTATGCCCAATACTCGCCTGAAATTGTAAAAAGAGTGGGGGAGATGGCTAAAAAGGTTGGTGGCCATGGCGGAATGGACTTTATAATGGATTGGCGTTTAATAGATTGCTTAAGGAATGGATTGCCTCTCGATCAGAGTGTCTATGATGGTGCGGCATGGAGTTCCATTGCTCCGTTAAGTGAATGGTCAGTAGCCAACAGATCTCAATCTATTGATGTGCCTGATTTCACAGGAGGTTCCTGGAAAACCAACAAACCTCACGGGATAAACCTTGAAACCGGGGGTACAACAAAAGTACTTGAGCTACCTGAACCTAAGAAGGAAATACAGCTGAATGTAAAGTAATTGAATGTATCATATCCATTGTTATCAGGGTAAATTTATTACAGCATCCTTAATAAGATTAATCATCCCCGCTGGAGGATTTATTCCAAGATAAACGACCAGCGCTAAAAGGATATATTGCGAATAGGTTTCTGTTGGATTTGGTTTTTCTTCAGCAGGAAGCAGATTTTTCGTCTGATTAAATAAGATGTACAAAAAGTTTTTAGCCAGGCTATACATTGCAATGGAAAGAAAGAATAATGCTAAAACTAAGATGAAGAAGTGACCAGAGGTAAACAAGGCTTTAAAAATCCAAAATTCAGTTACAAATAATCCTGATGGAGGCATTGCTGTTATTGCAATAAGTAACAACAGAAAGACCATAGCCCCAGGCAAATTTCTCTTAAAATAATTTCCTGTTTCATTGATCATATATGTACGAAAATTACGATGAAACTGATCAATCTGGTAGAATACGCTGGCTTTTACCAATGAGTGAAGTATCATGTGAAAAATAGCTGCAAAATACCCTATTCCTCCTGAAGCAATCCCAATTGCTGCTATACCCATGTGTTCAATGCTGGAATAGGCACTCATTCGTTTAAGGTGATTCACTTTTAAAAGATAAGCTGCAGAAACAATAATGGAGATTAATCCGCATAGAAATAATATCATATTCATCCATGGGAGAATTGATGTATGAGCAAACATGGAGTAGGTACGAAAGATGGAAATGAACCCGACATTCATTAATGTGGTTGAAATAAAAGCGCTTATAGGCGGGGGAGCCACTGTATGGGCATCAATCGCGGCGGTGTGCATCGGGAAAAGCCCCATTTTGGTACAAAACCCTACAATCATAAAAAGAAAAATCATTTTCAGCCACGATGCACTTACATGAAGTAACTGATCCGGAATGGCTTTGAATGAAAAATTAGTTATCTCCGTTTCTTGTATAGCAATACTTAGCAGGATGATTCCGATAAAAGTTATTGTAATTCCAATTGAACAGATAAACACATATTTCCATGTTGCTTCAAGCGAAAGAGGTGTACGTTCGTGATAAATCAATACGGCTACACTCAGAGTGGTCAATTCAATAAAAACCCACATTATCCCCAGATGTGAAGCCAGATAGGCGCAAGTCATTACAATTATCAATATGATCAGAGCCGCAAAGTAAATACTTTGAGAACGGCTACTATCCTTTCTGTGCTGAAGATATATGAAACTATGATAAATAGTTGTGTAACTCAGTAATGTAAGCACACACATAAAAATAACCCCAAGTGCATCGAATTTAAAATATATGGTATTTGATTCATTCAAATGAAAATATGCATATATCGTAATGGCTGTTTGAATTGCCAAAAACAGGCCAAGTAGCAAAATACGAACCACACGGTTACGGTTCAGCATTGAGACTATACCTACAAAAAAAGCTATAATAAGGTAATAACCAAACATTTATATTAATCCTTTAAATTGGTTAAATTATCAACATTCATCTCTTCAAAGGTGTTTCCTATCCGGTTTACAAAAACTCCCAATACAAGCACGCTTACAAAAATGTCAAGGGTAATCCCTGTATTCACAAGCATTGTCATTTTATTGCCTGTCGAAAGTGATAAAATGAATACTCCGTTTTCTATTACCAGGTAACCCATGATGTGTGTGACAACCTTTTTTCGCGTAATGATAATAAACAACCCTGATAACAATGCCGATATAGCCACTAAAAAAAACATTTTTTGAATGTGTACACCTGTTATAATATTTGACAAAATGAACGATCCAAGTATGATGCAGGTGATGATTACAACAGAAAGAAAGTCAGGGAGAAATGGTTCCGCTTCCCGGACAATTTTATTCTTTTTAATAACATAATTCAGAAATAATGGGATAGCAATGGTCTTGAAAACAATTGTCTCAAATAAAATAAAAATCAGGTTGATGGTATTGATTTGGATAAGTTCAATAAATGATACACCAAAAAGGATTATACCCTGCACCGCAAGAATGTTAATGTAAGTCGAAAGTCTGTTTGCTATTCCCATGTAAATAAGGCTGATAGCAAATGCAATAAGCAAAATATTGGTCATATCTGATTGCTTTTATTTTAAAAATATTTACCTAATATCAGGAGTACCGCAAAAAATATCAATAGTGAAATCGATGTAATAGTGAAAATAAACTGTGGGTTATGGCTCATCCTGAACCTGGCAATAAAGGATTCTAAAGTTCCAACGACAACTGCGAAAAGAATTTGTACACCGATGAATATTGGAATTGAAAAATACCATTCTCTCCCGGGGGTTAGAAACAGGTTTGCAATAATCGCCCCGTACATGGCAAATTTCAGATTGGTGGCATGAAGAATAAGCCCAAGATCAAATCCGCTGTTATCAAGCACCATAACCTCGTGAATCATTGTCAGTTCAAGATGGGTTTTGGGATCATCTACCGGCATCCGGCTATTTTCAATCATAGCTATTAAAATCAAAACGAATGAAGCTAAGGTACCGATAGCATAGGAAATATATGAACCAAAATGAATACCATTAAAAATATCACCGAAGGAAGTATAGCCGGTAAGTAATGCTAATGAACCCATCAATATGAAGAATGCCGGTTCAGCAAGAAACGAATATAATGCTTCCCGGCTGGCTCCCATCCCTTCGAAACTATTGCCTGTATCTAATGCCCCGATAATGCTGAAAAATTTACCAACAGCCAGTATATATGCAAAAAATACGAAATCCCCATCAAATGAAAAAATACCTTTCTGAGTGCCAAATGGGATTAGCATAATAGCAATCAATACTGATGCAAAATAGATGTCCGGGGCAATCTTAAAAATAAAACTGCTGGTTTGGCTGTACACATTTTCTTTCTGTAATAATCGCCAGATATCTTTCATTGGCTGGAATATGCCCGGGCCCTTTCTCCCAGAGAAAATACTTTTTGTCCGGATAACTATTCCGGTGAAGAAGAAGCTTGTTATAATAATCAGAATAAAAACTAATCCGGGCATATTACATCTGTTTTATGAGGTTAAACAAATAAGCTGCCACGCCGCTTAAAAGCGAAATGAATACAATAATAGTAATGAAAACCACCCCATATAATATGTAGTGCCGCATATTCCCGTTTTGAATAAACCTGACCCGCGCCATCATTTTATTCATAATTTTCAAAGGAAAATCAATGAAAATTGCTTCAACTTTGTCATAAGGGTGTGTCTGGGAATGAATAGGACTTGAAAACACCCCCTTTATTTCTCCTTCTTTTTTATTCATTATCAGAAAAGGGCCAATCAGCTTCCTGTAAGAGCGTACATACGAACTGGCAGTGTATTGCATTTTGCTGTTAGCCTCTGAGTACCCGCAACTCCAGGTGGGTGTAATAACCATTCTTTTATTGCGAAGAACAAACCGTTTTATTGTCCATATAGATGCAATAGCAAGTAAAAATACCCAGGCCACAAGGCTAATTGACTGAAGATTACTGATGATCTTTAATGCAGGGAAACCATCGGTAATACCGGATGTAAATTCACTGACAGGGTTTATTAAAAGCCTTATGAACCATTGCGGAAATAGCCCGATAATCAAAATAAAAAGGACAATAAGATAACCCGGAAATAGCTTTGAAGGTTCGGATTCGTTTATTTCATTATCGAAATGGCTTCGCGCCTGTCCAAGAAAAATGATACCAAAAGCCTTTGTAAAACATAATAGCGCCAGACCACCAATAAGCGCCAGTCCTGCAATCAATAAAATAAATACTGTTGTAATTGACAGCGATCCTGAATGGACTCCTTCAAAAAGGCCAAGATAGATAAGGAACTCTGAGATAAACCCGTTAAAAGGAGGAAGTCCGCAAATGGCCATAGCCGCTATGATGAATAAAATGGCTGTCTGCGGCATCTTTTTAATCAATCCACCCATACTGTCGATATTCAATGTATGAATGGTCTGATAAATTGTTCCTGCCTCGTAGAACAATAACGATTTAAACAACGAATGATTCAGAGTATGCAATAATGCGCCGGCAAAACCGGCAAAAGCAAGGAATGGGTTTTTTGTGCCAATGCCTATTGCCCCAATTCCGATAGCAATTCCGATTATACCAATATTTTCAATGCTGTGATAAGCAAGCAATTTCTTTAAATTATGCTGAACAATAGCCAGTGCCACGCCATATACTCCGGATATTAATGACACAATCAAAATGATATACCCGATAATCAAATAATTCTGGTTAACTAATATGAGCATCCTTAAAATACCGAAAATTCCAAGTTTAATCATTACGCCCGACATTACTCCTGAAACATGAGCTGGTGCAACAGGATGCGCATACGGGAGCCAGGTATGGAAAGGTACAAAACCTGCCTTAATTGCAAAGCCGATAAAAAAACATAAATAGAGAACAAGGCTTATAGCAGAAGAAACTGAAGCGCTGTACGTGCTTATAGAATTAAAATCATAAGAATCAGTATGCGAACTGACCCAGATTAGGCCGATAGTAAGTAATAAAATGCATATATGCGATTGTATTAAAAAATTCAAGCCTGCTTTTAAAGTTTCCGGGTTTTTATATTCAAAAATGACCATAATGAATGAAGACAGAGCCATAATTTCCCAGATATATAGAAATGCAAGGCTGTTCTGCACTATAAAGATCCCAATCATGCTGGTATGATTAATAATATAACTGGCAAAATGGAGGGAGATCATTCCGGACTTATTTTCATATAACTTCATGTAACGTCTTCCGTATAGTATTCCGGTGAGCACTGTGAAGTTCATCATTAAAATAAACCAGCCTGAAAGCGCATCTACCCTTATTGGAATGTCGCCAAAAACAGGGCCGCCATTTATAATTTCAAGATAAGAATGCCCAATAACAGCATTGACTGCTACCCATGAACTTATTCCTGTATTAACCAGCACAGCACCCAGAGCGATACTCCCTGACCATGCCTCTTTTGAAAAGCTGACAAACAAAACAAATAATATAGTTATTAATACTATGCAGACACTTAAACTCATTTTTGAAAGGTAAAATTTAAGGAAAGACAAAAGTCACAACTGTAACTTTTGTAAAGTTTCTAAAAGTATGTAAAGTGGTTGAATAACCCAAACTATTTTTTCCATGTTCTTGTTGTTATAAGTATTTTATGAGCCCATTTATCATCCTTATCAATATTTTTATTAAATTCGCACCCTGTTAAAAACAGCCAGTTGAACTAATCAAAGAATGATGTTTTATGAGGGTAACGAATTTATTGGTTTTCATACCTGGCTGCCACAGGCGAACGAATGCAATAAACAGGTAAGTCCTTTTCCAGTTTATTCAGAATGGTAAGATACAGGCTTATGTAATCTATGGTATCGTATTTATTCTTGCTATCTTTTATT
>JADGPY010000436.1 GCA_017882205.1 Chitinophagaceae bacterium | reverse complement strand
ATCTTGGGGAAAACAGTATTATGTGCCCCACTTAAAATGCTAATACCTATCGCATCTACGTCTTCCTGCAAAGCTGCATTCACCACCATCTCTGGTGTTTGACGTAAGCCGGTATAGATCACTTCCATTCCTGCATCGCGCAAGGACGTAGCAATTACTTTTGCACCACGGTCATGCCCATCAAGGCCAACTTTTGCTACAAGAACCCGGATAGGTCGTTTTAGTTTGTTCATTTGATTGTAATATCTAAAGGTATAAGGAAAAATAACCACACAGTCACATAGTCTGTCAGACAGACTTTGTGGTAATTCATTTTTATAATGTGAATGATATAATCGCTTTTCCGATTCTCGAGATCGTTTCCTCTCTTCCCAGCACTGAAGCGATCTCAAAAACAGGAGGCCCAAATTTTCCGCCAACCAGCATGATGCGAAATGGCAATTGTAATTCACCCGGTTTTATATTCATTTCCGCTGCACGATTTCTAAAGGCTTCTTCAATCGCTACACTTTCCCAGGTGGTCTTGTTGATATCCACCAAAAAAGAATTGAAGAACGAAGCCTTTGTATCATCCCACTTGCCTTTTAGGGCAGCTATGTCATATGAAGAAGGAGGTTTGTAAAAGAAGCCAGCTTGTTCAATAAAATCTGTTAATAAAGTGCATCTGTCTTTGACTAAAGAAATTATCTTTTCAAATTGGAGCTGGTCAGTAATTTCAATCCCAGCATTTTCAAATATTCCTTTGATATCAGGTTTTAAACGATCGATGCTCATCTTCTTTATCCATTCATGATTGAACCATTTGGCTTTTTCATAATTAAATTTTGCTCCTCCTTTGTGTACCCGGTCTATTGAAAATTTTTCTATCAATTCATCTAATGTAAAAATTTCCTGTTCCGTGCCATCCGTCCATCCCAGCATTGCAAGTAGGTTGATAAATGCTTCGGGTAAAAATCCAAGTTCCCTGAATCCATGGATCAACTCATGTGTATTTGGATCTTCCCAGTTCATGGCAAAAACCGGAAATCCCAACCTGTCGCCATCGCGTTTGCTAAGTTTTCCGTTGCCATCAGGTTTCAATATTAAAGGCAGGTGCGCCCATTGAGGCATTTCGTTTATCCATCCAAGGTAGTTCCATAAAAGTATGTGTACAGCTGCACTTGGCAGCCATTCTTCGCCCCTGAAAGCATGGGTGATCTTCATAAGGTAGTCGTCTACGACAACTGCCAGGTGATAAGTTGGCATTCCATCTGCTTTTAATAATACTTTGTCATCAACATTGTTGGTATCAAAATGCATCTCACCACGGATCATGTCAGTGAATGACACTACCTGGTCCTGGAGAACTTTTATCCGGATTACATAGGGGGTGCCAGATTCAATTAAAGCTTTTGTTTCATCTTCTTCCAGGGTCAGCGAATTGCGCATCTGCATTCTTACATGATGATCATACTGCAGGTTACTTTTCCCTTCTGATTTTAGCCGAACCCTCATTGCTTCAATTTCTTCGGGGGTGTCAAATGCATAATAGGCATAACCGGCCGCAACTAATTTTTCTGCATATTGTTTATACAATCCCTTTCGTTCACTTTGCCTGTAGGGATCATAAGGCCCCCCGAGGTGAGGTGCTTCATCCGGAATAAGACCACACCATTCCAGGCAATCAATGATATACTGTTCTGCGCCAGGTACGTAACGATTCTGGTCGGTGTCTTCAATGCGTAAAATGAATTCTCCTTTATGTTGTTTTGCAAAAAGATAATTGTATAAAACGGTGCGTACACCTCCAAGGTGCAATCCGCCGGTTGGGCTGGGTGCAAATCTTACTCTTACTTTACTCATTATTCAAATCTTTAACCACAAAGAAACACAAAGCATTTCACAATGACCACAAAGTGGACAAAGGCTTATTTTGTGTTGCATTTTCTTTGTGAACTTTGTGGTTTAATATATTTTGCATTATGTTTTATCTCGTCAAAACTCCATGGCTCCTAAAAAAACTCTATCCTACTTGTTTATGGGATATAGAAACAAAGGATAAAATAGTATACATCACATTTGACGATGGCCCTGATCCGAACGTTACAACGTTCGTGTTGGAGTTGCTTAAACAATACAATGCAAAAGCTACTTTTTTTTGTATTGGCAAAAATGTGGCTCACCATGCTTCTGTCTATGAAAAGATCATTGAAGAAGGACATGCTGTGGGTAATCACACATATGATCATCTGAATGGATGGAAAACATCCGATGAAAGATATCTTCAAAATATATTAGAGGCAAAAGAAATCATCAATAGCAACTTATTTCGCCCTCCTTACGGGCGAATAACAAAATTTCAGCTACAACAGCTTTCAGCCAATGCATACAAATTGAAAGCAGTGATGTGGTCGGTACTAAGTGGGGATTTTGATGTTGCTTTGCCGGCAGAACAATGCTTTCTGAATGTCGCCAGGAATAGTAAACCAGGGTCAATAATTGTTTTTCATGATAGTGAAAAAGCATTTGATAAATTAAAAATTGTACTCCCGAAAGTGCTGGACTATTTTGGTGCAAAAGGATTTAGGTTCGAAAGTATCAACGTTACCACCAAACAGGATTCATCTAAATGAATTGGGCCGGGGTAGAAACCCTGGCCCGTTTTTAATCCGTACCCTATGAAAACTGTAGTGAAGTTACAATTCTTTTT
>JADGPY010000435.1 GCA_017882205.1 Chitinophagaceae bacterium | reverse complement strand
GTAGCAGTTCCTTCTTTAATTTCTAATGCATTAAGCAGAAGTAATTAGTTCATTTTCTCATGTTCAACTCTATATAATCCTAAGGATATTGTAATTTTGTACCATACCGCGAAGGAGGAAAATAGAAACAAAAAAAACTTCAAAAAATCAGAAAGCTATTGTTAGTGATAAAGTTGGCAATTATGAAAAGCATCTTTTTTTTGTAAAGAATGCTTTAGCAGCAAAGGCTTTTCTGCAAAGAGTAGGCCTGCCTAAACAATTGGTGGTAAAGGCTAGATAAACTGAAAGATGTAGGGTCAAATAATTTTGGTCTATAACTATAATGGGACAAGAATAATGATAAAGAACATTAAAAATACAAAAGCGTCTTTGAAAATATCTATAGTGAATTCTGAAGAAGAAAAGGTTTCCCGTTATTCTAAAGCTCCTTATTTCATTGAAAAAGATAAGCAAGCTGTTGAATTTCTCAGGAAACATCCTATTCCCAAAAAATTCCTTAAATAATCCCCTGCTCTCAAATGTTCTAATCAAGGCCTGATCGAGATTTACCCGACGTTAGTCCGACTCACAACAGTAGCACATCCGTGGCACCTTGCTTACACCTTGCTTACTACAGCAACAGTATCTTTAAATTACTCAATTTTTATTCCTTAGTTATTTCGCACTCGCGCGCGTAGGACGAGATATCTTAGAAATATCTTAAAAATATCTTAGAGATATTCACGGACTAGTAAGCAAGGTGTAAGCAAGGTGCCATGGATGTGCAACTGTAGTGAGTCGGACTCTGCACGGGTGGGAGTCGAAGAATTAAAGTTAAGAAATTAATTTTGCTCCAAAATATGTTTTCAATACTTCGGGTAATAGAATACCTTCCGCAACCTGATTGTTTTCTAACAATGCAGCCACTATTCTCGGCAGCGCCAATGAAGACCCGTTCAGAGAATGTACCAGTTGCATTTTGCCATTGCTATCTTTATACCTGATCTTCATACGGTTGGTTTGAAAAGTTTCGAAGTTGCTTACAGAGCTTACTTCAAGCCATTTATCCTGGGCGGCGCTGTACACTTCGAAATCATAGGTTAGGGAAGAAGTGAACCCCATATCGCCACCGCATAAACGAAGAATGCGATAGGGCAGTTGCAGTGATTGCAATAACTTCTCTACATGAATTACCATTTCTTCCAATACCTCATAGCTTTTAGCAGGATCTACTAATTGAATGATCTCAACTTTATCAAATTGATGTACTCGATTAAGTCCGCGAACATCTTTTCCATAACTGCCGGCTTCTCGCCTGAAGCAGGGAGTGTAAGCGGTCATTTTTATTGGAAGGTCATTTTCTTTAACAATCTCATCGCGGTAAATATTGGTTACAGGTACTTCGGCGGTTGGAATGAGATACAATCCATCTATGGGAACATAGTACATCTGGCCTTCCTTATCTGGTAACTGCCCTGTGCCATAAGCGGTAGCTTCATTTACCATGTGTGGTGGCAGGTATTCTGTATAACCGGCATTGATATTATAATCAAGAAAATACTGGATTAGTGCTCGTTGAAGTTTGGCCCCCTTGCCCTTATAAACAGGGAAGCCACTGCCTGTTAGTTTATTGCCAAGATCAAAATTGATAAGGTCATATTTTTTTGCCAGCTCCCAGTGTGGGAAAGAGCCTTCAGGCAGGGTTGGTTTTGTACCACCCTCTCTTACCAATTGATTATCCTCCGGGGTTTTTCCTGCCGGCACACTGCTATGCGGCAGATTAGGTAACTTGAGAATTTCATCTAATAAATTCTTTTCAACGGCGATAAGTTTATCTGTAATAGAAGGTAATTGCGATTTATGCTCTGCCACCTCAACCCTTAGTTTTTCTGCAAGCTCAGCTTCCTTTTTTGCGATTAATTGCCCTATCTCTTTTGAAGTGCTATTAACCTTTGCCTGGATCTCTTCAAATTCTGATTGCCATTTTTTACGTTCATCATCCAGGGCGATCACCCTGTCTACAATCCCATCTTCTTTAAAATTTCTCACTGCCAATCTATCTTTTACTTCCTGCAAATGCTGGCGAATGAATGCTACCTGTAACATCAGTATTAATAATTTGGTGCGAAAATAACTCTATTTGATTTTATATATGTCCGGATTGTGGATCATAAATACTATTAAATTTGCCGGATGGCTAGTTTGAATGATGACCTCCAGGTGAGGTGGTGGAAGCTGGAAGAGACATTGATGAACAAATTTGGTAAGAAGCCGGATATGGAAGCCATTCTTTTTCTAATAGGGATCCAGGAATTTGGTAATATTCAAAAGAAATTTTCTAAAGAACAAAAGCAGGACCTGATGCACATTGCGGTATGTTCATTATTATCTCAAAGCGGTTACTATCAATTGGAAGGATTTGATGATGATGGCTGGCCGCATTTTTTGCAGTTAAAAGAGTTGCCCACTTTTGGAATGATAGAACAGGAAAATTTTTTGAAGGATCATATTTTACTTTATTTTGAAAACATGGAAGAGATGTAGTTAGGAAGCAAGAAAAAAAATCATTTAATCCGGAAATAGATAATTATGAAGAAAGATGTATTGGGAATTATGGTGTTTTTATTGATCGGAGCGATCTCATTTGGACAGGTAAATAAAATAAAGCCGAAGACAGTAAAACATAGTTTCACAACTAAAGTTAAAACCCCATTAGTAGTTGAGAAAAGAATTCCAGGAACGAGAGTAAGACTCACAACTGATTCTGGAGTGATCGTTATCCGTTTATACGATAAAACTCCGCTTCATAGGGATAATTTTATTAAACTGGTGCAAGAGCATTATTTTGACAGTCTGCTCTTTCACCGGGTAATTCAAACGTTTATGATACAGGGGGGTGATCCCGATAGCAAGCATGCACAACCTGGCCAGATGCTTGGAAATGGCGGGCCTGGCTATACTATTCCTGCAGAATTTGATACAAGCCTCTTTCACAAGAAAGGAGTTATTGCAGCTGCAAGGGAGGGAGACCAGGTAAATCCTACAAAGGCAAGCAGCGGCAGCCAGTTTTATATAGTACAGGGCAAGATATATTCAGATGTAGAAATGGATCAGTTCGAAATCGGAAGACATATCTCTATTCCACTATCACATAGGCAGGTTTACAAAACAATCGGCGGAACACCGCAGTTGGATATGAATTATACAGTATTTGGCGAAGTTGAAAGTGGGCTGGATGTTGTAGATAAAATTGCTTCAACAGCAAAGGATCAGAATAACAGGCCATTGAAGGATATTCATATGATGATGGAAATAATACCTGAACCGCCGGTAATGCCTGTGAAGATGAAATCCAAATCAAAGTCTATTTTGTGAACTTTGTGGTTAAAAAAAATTAAACCACAAAGAAGCACAAAGAAAATCTACACAAAGAACACGAAGTAAAAACTCTTCTGTATTTTGCAGGACAATTAAATAATTAAATATGAATTTTCCGGATAATCTTCGCTACACCAAAGATCATGAATGGCTGTTGTTAGAAGGCGATGTCGCCACCATTGGAATCACAGAATTTGCCCAACAGGAATTGGGGGATATTGTTTATGTGGAGATCGAAACAAAAGGAAAGACACTTATGGCTGAAGCTGTTTTTGGCACGGTGGAAGCAGTTAAAACAGTAAGCGACCTGTTCCTTCCCGTTTCCGGTACAATTACTGAGATCAATCCTTCTCTTGAATCACAGCCCGAGTTGGTGAATACGGATCCATATGGCGAAGGATGGATGATAAAAATGACGGTTGATAATCCAGCGGATGTTGATAACCTGATGAATGCGGCGGCATATGAAAAAATGGTAGGGTAATCAAAACAAGTTCTTGTGCAGAAAATCAGTTTTAAAAAATTTATACCAGGCATTACCTGGTTTTTTGTTGTACTTTTTTTGATGTGCATCCCGGGTAATGAACTTCCTAAAGTGGATGACTGGCTAAATCAAATTTATTTTGATAAATGGATCCATACCGGAGTCTTTGGATTACAGTGCATTCTCTTTTGTATGCCATTTAATAAATCTGTGGTAAAAATTAATAAACGTGTGCAGTATTTCATGCTCATTGCATTGGGTATCAGTGTATATGGACTTATGACAGAGCTGATTCAGAAGTACTGGATTCCAGGTAGAAGTTATGAACTGCTTGATTGGGCCGCCGATAGCCTGGGAGCTATGATAGGTTTCTTTTTTAGTAAGAGGAGGTTTGTAAATTGATTTTCTACCAATATTGGATACCTACGGCATCCTCCTTGTTTCATCCGGTTTTAGTGCTTACATTTGCTATATATGAATAATGTAGAGAACATGGAGTATAATACTACCAGGAACCATTTGATCATTAGAGAATATGGAAGACATATTCAAAAAATGGTGGAGTATCTGTTAACTCTTGAAGATCGAGAAAAGAGGCAGAAAAATGCCTATGCCCTGATAGAATTGATGGGATTCCTTAATCCACATCTTAAGAATGTCGAAGATTTTAGACATAAGTTATGGGACCATCTTTTCCTTATCAGCGATTTCAAACTCGATGTTGATAGTCCTTACCCGATACCAACGAGGGAAACATTGAAAGCTCGTCCAGAAAAATTGCCTTATCCTAAAAGATATCCCAAGTACAATCACCTGGGTAAAAATATTGAGATCGTAATAGACAAGGCACTACAGGAAGAGGACAGCGAAAAACGACAGGGATTTGCAAATGCTATCGCTTACTATATGAAGTTGACCTACAGCAACTGGCATAAGGAATTGGTTCATGATGATAATATTCAGACCGAACTTGCTGCGATCACTCAGGGTGAACTGGAATTTAATAATCGTCCTTTTGTTAAGCATAGGACAGATAACCGGGGTGACAGGGATGATTATGGAACAGCGGGCAAATACAGAAAAAACTTTGGGCCGCGAAACAATAATCGCAATAACCAGGGTCGTGATCAACGGGATAACAGGAATAACAGAAATAACAAATTCAAAAAAAGGTATTGATTTTATGTAATATGCTATCAAATTACAGCCCTGGCATTCATAAATTGATGCCAGGGTTTTATTTTTGCTGCCATTGATGATAAATTAAAAGTACATGAGTTCATTTGAAGTTAGAGGTGGTAAAAAACTTACCGGCGAAATAACTCCGCAAGGCGCGAAAAATGAAGCTTTGCAGATCATATCTGCTGTATTGTTAACTGACGAGAAAATTACAGTACGAAATATTCCAGACATCTTAGATGTAAACCTGCAGATAGAATTGTTGCATGAGCTTGGGGTAAAGATCGAACACACAGACAGGCATACTTATATTTTCCAGGCGAATTCAGTAGACCCTGATTACCTGCAAAGCAAGGAATATATAAAAAAAAGTGGCCGTTTAAGGGGTAGCGTTATGTTGGCTGGTCCTACATTGGCTCGTTTTAAAAAGGCCTTTATTCCAAGACCAGGTGGCGATAAGATTGGTCGCCGCAGGCTAGACACTCATATCATTGGATTTGAAAAATTAGGCGCTAAATTCTCCTTCAATAACCAGGATGAATTCTTTCAGCTAAAAGCTAAGTCCCTCAAGGGTACCTACCTTATGCTTGATGAGCCAAGTGTTACCGGTACTGCTAACCTGCTTATGGCAGCGGTGTTGGCTGAAGGAACTACTACAATTTATAATGCAGCATGCGAACCCTATATTCAGCAACTATGTAAAATGCTGATCAATATGGGGGCAAAGATCACTGGAATTGGGAGCAATATGCTTTTTGTTGAAGGGGTTGCCATTCTTAAAGGGACTGACCATACAATCCTGCCCGACATGATTGAAGTAGGTTCATTTATTGGCCTTGCAGCTATGACACAAAGTGCTATCACTATAAAAAATGCCGGGCTTCAGCACCTGGGAATGATACCCAATAAATTTCAACAATTAGGGATTAAAATGAATTTTATTGGTGATGATATCCATATACCCGAACAAGATGTTTATGAGATCCAGACTTACCTTGATGGATCTGTATTAACGATATATGACCATCCCTGGCCTGGGTTTACACCAGACCTTTTGAGCATTGTACTTGTAGTTGCTACCCAGGCAAGAGGCAGTTTGCTTATTCACCAGAAAATGTTTGAGAGCAGGTTGTTCTTTGTAGATAAGATCATTGAAATGGGTGCAAAAATTGTATTATGTGATCCTCATAGAGCTGTGGTAATAGGACTTGAACGGGAACATGCATTGAGAGGAATCACCATGAGCAGCCCGGATATAAGGGCTGGGGTAGCATTGTTGATTGCCGCACTAAGCGCGGAAGGGAAAAGTGTTATTCAAAACATTGAACAGATTGACCGTGGCTACCAGGACATAGATCTTAGGTTGAGAGTTTTGGGAGCTGATATACGCAGGAAGTAGAAAAGTTCTAAGTTCTAAGTTTTAAGTTCTAAGTTAGCCTTCCTGCCCGTAGGCAGGCTAACTCAAAACTTAGAACTTAGAACTGGTTTTCCAACTTAGAACTTAAAACCTACCTGCCGGCACGCAGGCTTAGAACTTAGAACTGTTATAATGAGCAAATTCTTCCATAAAAGTATCATCGTTACAGCTCCTTCCGGGGCAGGAAAAACTTCTATTACCCGTTACCTTATGCATGCATTTCCTGAATTAGCTTTTTCTGTTTCGGCTACTACAAGAGAACCGAGGGCAAACGAAAAAAATAACGTGGATTATTATTTTATCTCTTTGGATGAATTCAAAGAAAAGATACAAAAGAAAGAATTTATAGAGTGGGAGATGGTATATGAAGGAAAATATTACGGAACATTGAAACAGGAACTGGAAAGGATCTGGGCAATCGATAAACTACCGGTGCTGGATATAGATGTCCAGGGTGCTATTCATGTTCAACAGCAATATCCGTTAACCACCATTTCAATTTTCATTCAACCTCCTTCTATCGATGAATTAAAGAAGCGGCTTGAAGGGAGGGGATCAGAAACAGCTAAATCTCTTCAGGCACGAATAAATAAGGCTGCATACGAGCTTTCATTTCATCATTATTTTGAGAATGTAATAGTTAATAATGATTTTGATGCTGCCTGCGCAGAGGCAAAAAAAATTGTGCAGCAGTTCATTGATAGTTAAAAAGGTAGTTGTCCTCCGCGGCAATACATTGATAATTAAAAACAGCAGTTGTTTTCCTTTTTATATTTTTGCTCATGGATTGGACAGCGCTACTTTCAATGTTACTTGCTTTAATTCTCATCGGTTTCTTTGCCGGGATCGAAATAGCCTTTATTTCCGCCAGTAAGCTTTCAATAGAACTCAAAAAAAAGCAAGGCAGTTATAGCGGTAAGGTTTGGGCATCCTTTATGGAAAAACCTGCCCGATTTATTGGCACTACACTGATCGCCTTAAATATCCTGCTGGTGGTATATGGATTGTTGTGGAGTGATCTTCTTTCTTCTTTTTGGAAATTCCTGGGTATCACAAATTTTTACATCAAACTTGTTTTTGAAACAGTTGCCTCAACATTTATCCTTCTTTTCTTTGAATTTATTTTTAAGGCTTTCTTTCGGGCGAAGGGTGATGCGATCATTGGAAGCAGTTTCATTACATTCATTGTCCGTTTCTTTTATTCATTATTAGCAAGGACCGCTTCTGTATTTGTAGACATAGCGGAGTGGCTTCTTAAATATCTTTTTAATGTAAAGTTGCATACTAAAAAAGAGGTATTTACCAAGATTGATCTTGAACATTTTATTCAACAAAGCAAGTCGAATGATCAGGAGGATAATATAGATCTCAATAATGAATTGTTTGAAAACGTTTTGTCACTCTCTGAAATAAAGATCCGGGAATGTCTCATTCCAAGAAAAGAAATTGAGGGTATTGATATTTCAACACCTTTATCAGTAGTAAAAGATCGTTTCATTGAAACAAAATTGTCAAAACTCGTGGTTTACCAGGATAGTATTGATAATATACAGGGTTATATACATCAACTCGATCTATTTAACAATCCTGTGAGCCTTTCATCTGTAATGCTGCCTATCCCGACCATACCTGAAAGTATGAGTGCGACAGATCTAATGAGCAAATTCACCAGGGAAAGAAAAAGTATAGCATGGGTGGTAGATGAATTTGGGGGCACTGCTGGAATTGTAACGATGGAAGATCTGTTGGAAGAAATATTTGGTGAGATAAGGGATGAATATGATACTATGGACGAATTTGTTGAAAAGCAACTTTCTTCTGATGAATACATTTTCAGCGGCCGACTTGAGATTGATTATTTGGCTGATAAATACAACCTAGAGTTTCGTGATAATGAAGAAACAGGCACTCTTTCAGGGTATATTATCAGCCAATATGAAGCTATCCCGAAACAAAAGGAACGGATCATTATTGATGATTATGAATTTGATATTTTGAACGTAAGTGATACAAGGATTGAAACAGTTAAAATGAAAGTCTTACGATGAGTAGTGCCAACCGGTTTTCATGGTAATAGCGGTTAATACAAGATTCCTTTTACCAACATACCTCGAAGGATATGGCAATTTTATTAATGAATCCTTTAGCAGGCTGACAAAGCAATTTCCCCAGCATACATTTATTTTCATCTTTGACAGGAAGTACGATCCTATATTTATTTTTTCAAAAAATATTGTTCCGGTCATCCTTCCTCCTGAAACACGTCATCCTTTTCTTTGGTGGATATGGTTTAATATTAGAATCCCTTTGGTTTTAAATAAATATAAGGCTGAGGTATTTGTTTCTGGGGATGGTTTTTGTTCACTATTTACCAAAGTTTCGCAATGCGTGGTGGTACATGATCTTGCATTTTTACATTATCCCCGGTTTATTAAAAGGAGTCATCTGCTATTTTACAAAAAGTTCACCCCAGTCTTTTTGAAAAAAGCAAAAAGGGTTGCAACCGTTTCGGAATTTTCAAAAATGGATATCATAAAGCATTTTAAGATTGATTCAGAAAAGATAGACGTTGTCTTTAATGGGGTAAGTGATACTTTTAAGCCGGTAAATTTTGAAGAAAGAGAGGCAATTAAAGAACAATATGCTGGTGGGAATGAATATTTTTTATGTACTGCTGCCATTCATCCAAGAAAAAATTTGCTTCATCTGTTAAAAGCATTTTCCATTTTTAAAAAGAAACAAAAAAGTAACATGCATTTGGTGATTGCCGGACGTTTGGCCTGGAAACATGAAGAATTTACAGAACTTCTCAGGACTTATAAATATAGAGAAGAGGTAAACCTGCTGGGTTATGTGGAGCAAAGCAAGCTTATAAAAATTACTGCAGGAGCATATGCAATGGTATATCCCTCATTGTTTGAAGGATTCGGTGTGCCGCTAATAGAAGCGATGCGATGTAAAGTTCCGGTACTCACCAGTAATGTTAGTGCTATGCCTGAAATTGCAGGCGATGCCGCATTGTATTTTGACCCTCAAAACTATGCAGACATTGCTGACAAAATGATGCTGATCTTTAAAGACGAACAAACCAGGCAGGAACTAATAAAGAAAGGGGTAATACAGGCTGCCCGATATAGCTGGGATAGAACTGCAGAACTATTATGGAATTGTATCCTTAAATCAGTTACATCGTAAACT
>JADGPY010000434.1 GCA_017882205.1 Chitinophagaceae bacterium | reverse complement strand
TATGGGTATTTCTGTTTTATCATCCAGCAAAGTTGTAGTACCGTACACTTCACTGCTACTGCATATTTGCGGCAGCATATTACCGGGTACATCCAATATTTTCTCCAGTTCTCCATCCCACTGGCAGGTTTCAATATTGCAAAGCATGGTACGACTGGCATTGCTTACATCAGTAGCATGAACTTTTCCATTGGTTAATTTCCATAGCAGCCATGTATCAATGGTACCAAAACACAACTTACCTTTTGCCGCTTTATCTCTTGCACCTGCCACATTATCTAATATCCATTTTATTTTAGTGCCGCTAAAATAAGCATCCACCACCAAGCCTGTTTTCTGTTGTATGGTTTTATCCAATCCTTTTGCTTTCAGTTCATCGCAAAAAGATGCTGTTCTTCTATCTTGCCAAACTATTGCATTGTACATAGGTTCACCTGTAACTCTGTCCCATACTACTGCTGTTTCCCGTTGGTTGGTAATGCCAATGGCCGCAATATCACTTGCTGCAATTTTTGCCTTTGCAATCACTTCTTTCGCAGTTGCCAATTGTGTTTCCCATATCTCAACAGGGTCATGCTCTACCCAACCCGGCTTTGGAAAGATTTGTGTAAATTCTTTTTGTGCAACAGCAATTATGCTTCCTCTTTTATCAAACAAGACAGAACGGCTGCTGGTAGTACCCTGGTCAAAAGCTAATATGTATAATGACATTTTTAGTGGTGTTGGTATGAATAATGAAGTAAAAAATTTATAGCCTTTAATCAGCCTTTATCCCGACAAAAAGTTCAGGTATAGCACTAAAAATAGGGGCTGTTAAGGTAAGCTAAAGCTTCCCAAAACAACCCCTTTTCTTACGATTTCTGTGCAAAAAGCCAGGTTTATCAATTTACATCCTTACCATCACTCAACTTAGCTATCATAGCATCAACAGCGTCCTTATTGGCTTTATTAGGTGCTATGGTTTGGGCATGTTTGGCGTATTTCAAAGCGTTTGTGTAATCCCCGTTAGCAGAGTAGCCCCTTACTAATCCCATATCTGTAGTAAATACATTTGGATTTTTCTCAGCATTCATTTTAAATACCTCTAAGGCTTCTTTTGGTTTTTTATCATTCAATAGCTGGCGCCCATATGCATGCAACTCCTGCATGGTGGCCATTGGCATAGCCTGTTTCATAACTGCATCTCCATCTGCAGTCTTACCCATTTTATTTAAAATCAATGAGCGGGTTGTAAGATTTTTGAAATTCTTCTCTCCTACAAATTGTCCATTCAAGGAATAATCACTCCACTGAAGGGCTTCATCCAGGTTCGTATTATGGTTAGCCGCAAAAAATGCAGCCTGCTGCCATGCGTCGGATTTAAAACCTTCACTGGATGTTAGCTCCCTTCTAAAAGATGCCATTTGAGTAGCTACATAATCCACCTCAACTTTAAAGGGAATCTTAAGCTTTTCCCAGATCAATGCCACCACTGCGCTATTATCCGTTTCATTCATGAACTCATATTTCAGCCTCTCAACACTTTCAGAAAGCTTAGAAGTTTTTACAGTAACCCTTAGTGCATCCTGCTTTGGGTCGTAAAAGAAGGAACCCCAGGAAGAATTATTATTGCTAAAAATAATTGTTGCATCATCACTCTCACCCATGGCAACGAAGAATCCATAGGTACCGGCTTTCAAAGGCTTTCCATCTATCATTACATCTGTACTAAAAGTAAAAGTGGTATTTTCATTTGATCCGGCCCTCCATGGCGCTGCCTTGCTGGTTCCAAATCCGAGGTCTTTGAATCCAACATGAACAAGCCCATTCCATATTTTTCCTTCACGCCCTTTAACCCCACACCTGTCATAATGTATGGTTACATCCGTAATCCCGATTCGTTCACTTACAGAGGCTTTTTTATTTCCACCATCGGGTGGTATGGTTAAATTTTGTGCTGATGCTATCATCCCTGATAAGATGATGGCCGATAACAGGTAGAGTTTGCGTAACATATAATTAGTTTAGAAACTAAATTTATAAAAACCAAGGCGGTGCCCAACAGTTATTTGATGAATGGTGAATAGACTCACCTTACAATCCCAGCCAATAGAAGGATCTGTAGTAGAGAAAATCATCTGACCCCAACGATTAAACACTTTGAACAATTAAATAGAATTGTCCAATTTATTAGAAGGCAAAAGAATTTTTTACGTGTGTTCGGCATATATAGCAGCTGGCACGTGTAAGGTGTGGAAAATCGGAGTTAAAATGAAAGGAATTAACCACATAGTCATAAAGGCACATAGGTTTCACACATAAACATCTATGTGTTTTTCTATGTGCCTTTATGCCTATGTGGTTAGTTGGTTTTACTAAGAGTTGCCAGCACATTATTCATTCCCCTTACTGCTTCAGCACTTTTATTGAATGCAGCCTGTTCTTTATCTTCCAGTTTAAAATCAATGATCTTTTCCCAGCCGCTTTTGCCAATAACAACCGGCACACCTATGCAAATATCAGATTGCCCATATTCTCCATCCAGGCGAACACAGCAGGGCATTAATTTCTTTTCATCCCTTACAATGCTTTCAACCAGGGCAGCGCCAGTGGCTCCGGGTGCATACCATGCGGAAGTGCCAAGTAAACCTGTTAATGTAGCCCCTCCAACCATAGTATCAGCGGCAACTTTTTCAAGCGTAGCAGAGTCAAGTAAATTAGAAACAAGGGTTCCATTATACGTAGCAAGCCTGGTCAATGGAATCATGGTAGTATCTCCATGACCTCCTATTACCACGGCCTGAAGATCTGCTGGTGAGCAGTTTAATGCAACAGATAAATAATATTTAAACCTGCTGCTGTCCAGTACTCCACCCATGCCAATGATCCTGTTCTTTGATATTCCGCTGGAAGTAAGCGCCAGGTAGGTCATGGTATCCATTGGGTTGCTGATAACAATAATGATCGCATCAGGTGAATGTTCTAAAATATTTTGAGTAACTCCTTTAACAATTCCAGCATTGATACCTATAAGCTCTTCACGGGTCATACCTGGTTTACGTGGAATACCTGAGGTGATCACCACCACATTGCTTCCTGCAGTTTTTGCATAATCATTTGTACTGCCGGTAATTTTGGTATCAAAGCCAAGCAGGGCAGATGTCTGCATCATATCGATCGCTTTACCTTCTGCCAGGCCTTGTTTAATATCCAATAATACCAGTTCTTCGCAAAGTTCTTTGCGGGCAATATTATCTGCGGTGGTGGCTCCTACGGCACCAGCTCCTACAACTGTTACTTTCATTTGAATAGATTTAGATTGAGCCAAAGGTAATAAGCTATTTTGAATTTCTCGCTTCGCTCGAAAAGCGAGACACTTTAAATCTTCTTTAACTCCCACTCTGATACCAAAAAGGTACTTTCACTCGTCTTTGTTAAAACCCCATTCCTAATGCAAAAAATCGTATCAGCAATTGTGCTGATTCTTTCAAGCTGCCTATTGTTTGCCCAGTCCGAGCAACCCTCATTAATCGCGGTGTATGATTCAAAGCGTGGATCTGTAAAACTTGAATGGAATATGGTGGACGCAGATGGTAAAACAGCCTATATCATTTTAAAAAGCTCTGATGGTATTAGTTGGAGTGAATTGGTAAGAGATAGGAACTTAAAAGAGTATACAAGTGAAGATGGTTATGCTTTTGAAGATAGAAATATTCACTCTCCGAAAAATCTATACAGGTTAAGGATTGTTGATGCTTTTAATTCTACCGTTGCTCTGTCTCCAATTGTAGTTGCTGGTAACGGAAGAGAAACTTATCCAAAATCTTCGCCTTCAGAAAACGAAAAGAATAGTTGGTCAATCTACCCGAACCCTGTTCATAATCTGTTAACAATAAATTATAGGGGTTCAAGCCCTATACAAGGCAGTATTATTGTGATAATCCAGGATATGAATGGTAAAATAGTGATTAGGTATCGCTGTGCTTCTACAACTAAAATGATCCAGATACCAGTTGATAATATAGTAAGGGGGACCTACCTCATTCAGCTATCGGTTGCCAACGAGGTATTGATGAGCCAACGTTTCATTAAACAGTAACTTACAATTCTGCGGCTACCTTGGTCATATTCACACTTCCTTCAAAGGCTTTTTTGAACTTTCCTTTTTTATCATATACATAAATGGCGGGTAAACTCTGTACTCTGAAAAAGATCGGGAAGAAGAATTTTGCATCCCGCCCCATTATGATCTCAGGATGATTTGCAATTTTGTAATCGTGATAAAATTTGACCATCAGATCATGAGCAAGATAGGTAGTCATGACGATCTGTGAGTTGTGAAATAAATTGATATGCGCTATCAATGAATCTGTCTCTCTCTGGCAATGTTCGCAATCGGGACTGAAAATGATAAAGACAGTAGGTTTTTTCTTTATAAGGTCCTCCCTTGTAAATGCAGTACTATCCGCCGCTTTATATATAGTGAATTGAGGAATGACAGGAAATCTGAGGTATACCGGCAAGGTACTATCAGCCTGTGAATAAACAGAACAACTAAATCCAATGGTAAATAATAAAATGTATAAGCGCTTCACGTATTTTTTTTCCAAAGTTAATAGAATGATAGATTGCCTAAAGTTAATAGTGTGTTATTGGCATTCATTACCTTTGCATACTTTCTAAAAAAATAGAAAACATATCTTCTTATGGCTACAACATCAGATATGCGGACAGGCCTGATTTTGAAAATTGATGGCAGTTTGTACTCAGTGGTTGATTTTGGACAAAATAAAACTGCCCGCGCCGGAGCAAAAGTCTGGGCAAAACTCAAAGGAGTAGACAACAACCGGACTATAGAACAAACCTGGAATAGCGGGGAAACCATTTTCCCGGTAAGAGTTGAAAGAAAGCCTTTCCAGTTTTTATTTAAGGACGATACAGGCTACACTTTTATGGATACCGTAACATATGAGCAGATATCCGTTCCGGCGATCATGGTTGATGCACCTCAATTCTTAAAAGATGGCCAGGAAGTATCGGTTCTTCTAAATACAGAAACAGATCTGCCTATGGGTGTTGAGCTTCCCGATAAGATCGTGGTACTGGTTACTTATAGCGAACCAGGGATGAGAGGGGATACCGCAACCCGTACCCTAAAACCAGCCACTGTTGAAACAGGGGCTACTGTAATGGTGCCGTTGTTCGTTAACGAGGGAGAGTTGATCCGGGTTAATACCAAGAATGGAGAATATGTTGAAAGAGTAAAAGAGTAAATCCTTCTCGCTTCGCTCGAAGATTATTGCAGTCTTTTTATCCCATTTCTATCAATTTTCATCAATATTTGGCAAAAAAATACCCTTTTCCACTTGTTTTTTCTTTTTTCCAAAATCTACATTGATATCATTTCCTATCTTAGCTGCCCATTTATCCAAACATAAACACTGTCATTATGGACATCAAACAGATCCACGAATTGGTAAAGCTCGTCAACAAGAGTAATATCGGTGAATTAAGCATAGAGAAAAGTGATTTTAAAATAACCATAAAGCAGAAAAAAGAACCTGCACAGCATTTTGGTACCCTACAGCAGGCACCAATGAACTTTCCACAACCTCAGATCACTGCTGCCCCAGTAATAAATACTGAGTCGAAACCAGCGACTAAAGAAAAGGAAGAAAATCTGCTAACTATAAAAAGCCCAATGATTGGCACCTTCTACAGGCAGGCTGGTCCTGGAAAATCATTGTTTGTAAATATAGGTGATGAGGTTACTGTGGGAAAGGTAGTCTGCATTATTGAAGCCATGAAACTGTTTAATGAAATTGAAAGTGAAGTGGCAGGTAAGATTGTAAAGGTGCTGGTTGATGACGCCTCCCCTGTAGAATTCGATCAACCTCTTTTCATGGTAGAACCTAATTAGTTGGTTGGTCTTTAGTCAATCTACCAATGACCTTAGCCTTTAACTAATGAGAAAGAAAAAATAACCTCTAATGACCTCGACCAGTGACTTAACTACTAAAAAATTAATGTTTAGAAAGATACTTATAGCCAACCGGGGTGAAATAGCATTGCGAATAATTCGTACCTGTAAGGAAATGGGAATAAGAACCGTCGCTGTTTATTCTACCGCAGATAAAGATAGCCTTCATGTAAAATTCGCAGATGAGGCAGTGTGCATAGGGAAGCCTCCCGGAGTTGATAGCTACCTGAATATTCCACACATCATGGCTGCTGCAGAAATAACCAATGCGGATGCGATCCACCCCGGATATGGATTTCTTGCAGAGAACGCAAAGTTTGCCCAGATATGTACTGATCATAAAATCAAGTTCATTGGCCCAACACCCGAGATGATAAATTCTATGGGTGATAAAATCACTGCAAAAGAAACGATGATAAAAGCAGGAGTACCAGTTGTACCCGGGATTGAGGGATTATTGCAAGATGTGGCTCACGCTAAAAGAGCAGCCAGCGAACTTGGCTATCCCATTATTTTAAAAGCAACTGCCGGAGGTGGTGGAAAAGGAATGAGGGTGGTTTTTGAAGAAGGCGAAATAGAAAAATCTTTCGGAAATGCAAAAATTGAAGCAGCTGCTTCATTTAAAAACGATGGGATCTACATGGAAAAATTTGTTGAGGAACCCAGACATATTGAGATCCAAATTGCCGGAGACCAATTTGGCAATATATGCCACCTAAGTGAAAGAGATTGTTCTATTCAACGACGCCATCAAAAACTGATTGAAGAGTCTCCATCCCCATTCATGACCAAGGAGCTCAGGGAACGCATGGGTGAGGCAGCCATCAAGGCAGCTTCGGCAATCAGTTATGAAAGTGTCGGCACAGTAGAATTCCTGGTGGATAAGCACCGGAACTTTTATTTCATGGAAATGAACACCCGTATCCAGGTAGAGCATTGTGTTACCGAAGAAGTGATCAATTATGACCTGATAAAAGAACAAATAAAAATTGCTGCTGGTGAAAAGATTTCCGGCAGAAATTATTATCCTCAAATGCACGCCATCGAATGCCGGATAAACGCTGAAGATCCATACAATGATTTCAGGCCATCACCAGGAAGGATAACCGTTCTTCATCAACCAGGCGGACATGGGGTTAGGGTGGACAGTCATGCGTATGCAGGATACGTTATTCCCCAATATTATGACAGCATGATTGGAAAGCTTATTACTATGGCTCAAACCCGTGAAGAGGCTATAAATACCATGAGTCGGGCTTTGAGTGAATATGTAATCGAAGGGATCAAAACAACTATTCCTTTTCACCAGCAACTCATGCAGAACAAGGATTTCAGGGAAGGGAATTTTACTACTAAGTTTTTGGAAGGATTTACGATGCTGTAGGGATCAGCTCACACCATCCACCTGCATTTCTTTATTTATTTTTTGTACTAAGCCTTGCAATACTTTACCCGGTCCGGCTTCGGTGAAGTGGCTAGCGCCATCGTTGATCATTGATTGTACACTTTGAGTCCAGCGTACAGCACCCATTAATTGTGCAATTAGATTTTCTTTTATTTCCCCAGGATCAGTAACTGCCCTGGCTACTACATTTTGATATACGGGACATATTGGTTCATTAAAATGAGCCGCTTCAATGGCCTCGCTCAATTCCTTTTTAGCAGGCTCCATAAGCGAAGAATGAAAGGCACCGCCAACTGGTAGAACCAGTGCTCTCCTGGCACCTGCTGCTTTCATTAGCCCACAGGCTATTTCAATCCCCTTGTTGCTACCTGAGATCACAATCTGACCGGGGCAATTATAATTTGCAGGCACAACAACTTCATCCGTTATGGAAGTGCATATCTCTTCAACTTTAGAATCCTCCAATCCCAATATTGCAGCCATCGTAGATGGATTTACCTCACATGCCTTCTGCATAGCTTTGGCACGTACGAAAACCAACCTTAATCCATCTTCAAAGCTAAGAACCTTATTTGCTACAAGGGCTGAAAATTCTCCCAGCGAATGACCAGCCACCATATCCGGCCTTTCCACATTCAAAGATCTGTAGGCAATTACAGAATGAAGAAAAACCGCTGGCTGGGTTACATCTGTTTGTTTCAGATCTTCTGCAGTTCCTGAAAACATCATATCAGATATCCTGAAGCCAAGTATATCATTCGCTGATTCAAATAATTTTTTCGCATGCTCATTACTGTCATAAAGATCCTTTCCCATACCACTAAACTGTGATCCTTGTCCCGGGAAAATAAATGCATGCTTAACCATAAGATCAATGAAGTTTCGAACTGATCAGCTTTAAAAATTCGCTTCTTGTTTCATTCCTTTCAAATTCGCCAGAGAAGGCAGAAGTAGTGGTTACAGAATTTTGCTTTTGAACCCCTCTCATCATCATACAAAGATGAGAAGCTTCTATTACCACGGCTACTCCTAACGGATTCAATGTTTCGGTGATCGCTTCCAATATTTGGGTAGTAAGCCTTTCCTGTACCTGTAATCGCCGTGAATATACATCCACTACCCTCGCGAGCTTGCTAAGCCCTGTGATCCATCCATTGGGAACATAGGCAATATGCGCCTTACCGTAAAATGGAAGCATATGGTGCTCGCACATACTGTACAATTCTATATCTTTTACAATGATCATCTGGCTCATGTCTTCATGAAACTTGGCAGAATTCAGGATCTGTTTTGCATCCATGTTATATCCCTGAGTAATAAATTGCATCGCCTTGGCAATCCGCTCAGGTGTTTTTTGTAATCCTTCCCTATCGGGATCTTCTCCCAACAATCCTATGGCTTCACGGTAATGCTTCATCAGGCCAAGGGTAACCTCCTCTGAGTAATGATCCTGTTTATGGTATGACATCTATTCGTTTTAACAAGTTGGAATTATATACATCTAATCTGCCGGATACTCCACAAAATTTCTTTCTGTTTCATACAACCTGATCTTCAGATCATATTTATCTTCAATCTCAGCTCTTAATATTCTATAGATCACTATCGCAATATTCTCAGCAGAAGGATTTAGATCACGGAATTCTTCAGTATCAAGGTTTAGATTTTTATGGTCAAACCTTTCGAGAACATTCTTCTTAACCAGGTCGCTTAATAATTTCAAATCATAAACATAGCCAGTCTGGGGATCTGGCTCACCGGTAACTTTTATTTCCAGATCATAATTATGTCCATGAAAATTCGGATTGTTGCACTTGCCAAACACCTCATCATTTTTTTGTTCATCCCATGATGGATTATGCAAGCGGTGGGCAGCGTTAAAATGTTCCTTACGATATACGGAGACCCTGTTCATTTTTTAAAGATAGATTAATCACCATAATATTCCACGTAGATACGGGCGGTTTCAAATAGTTTCACGCAATGCAAGGTAACATTCGGTGGAAGTTGATGATCCAGTATTTGCCATATTCCCTTAGCCAGATTTTCTGTTGAACACATCTTTCCCTGTAAAAATTCCACTTCCACGTTTAGGTTTTTATGATCCAGTATTTCAAGAACATAGTCACGTATGATAAGAGACAACTTCTTTACATCAATCAAAAAACCGGTCTGTTCATCCACTTCACCTTTCACCGTAACATATAGATCGTAATTATGGCCATGCCAGTTCTCATTCGCGCATTTACCAAAAACATCTTCATTCTGCTCCTTGCTCCATGCAGGATTGTACAATTTGTGAGCAGCATTAAAATGTTCTATCCTCGTCAGATAAATCATGTTTTCTAATAAATTTTTGCAAAGGTAGGACGGTAAGAATTATTTTGAATTATTTTCTCGCTTCGCTCTAAGAATACCGAGATTTGTGATATGAACATCCTCGTAGTATCCGCTACAGAATTAGAGATCGCACCTTTTCAACTTGCTAACAAAACTACCGATGTATTGGTTACAGGTGTGGGGATCGCTCCTACTATCTACCATCTTACTAAAAAATTAATGACCTCTAAATACGACATGGTGATACAGGCTGGTATTGCAGGATCATTTTCAGAGAAGCTGGAGATGGGTGAAGTTGTGCTCGTAAAAAAAGACACCTTTGCAGATGCAGGGATCATGGAGAATGAACAATACTTCACTTTATTTGAGGCAGGCTTATCTAAGAATGAACCTCCTTTTGAAAATGGATGGCTACCTAATAACCATCCAATTTTAAATAGTTCGTCGCTAAAGAGCGTAACTGCCATAACGATCAATACCGTTAGTAACAACCCTCAACAGAAAGCCCGATACTTAGAAAAATTTTCACCTGGTATAGAAAGTATGGAAGGTGCCGGATTGCATTATGTGTGCTTACATGAGCAGGTGCCCTTCCTTCAATTGAGGAGCATATCTAATGAAGTAGGTGTTAGAGATAAAAGCAAGTGGCATATAAAAGATGCCATCTATAACCTATGTG
>JADGPY010000097.1 GCA_017882205.1 Chitinophagaceae bacterium | reverse complement strand
CCTGCTAAACGAGGAATTACAAAAACTCGTTTACGAAGTAGATAACAAAGATATAGACTCCGTCAAACGGCATTTTCAGACCCAGGTACCACGTTGGAAAATAATTATGTTGTCACTACCGGCATTGCTTGGATACATTTTGCACTTTCCTCTCTATTATGCTGTTATCGCTGTTGTAAGAAGGAAAAACAACGATCATTATGATTCAATTGTGGTAGGAATATTATTTTTCTTATACCCGATATACCTCGGGTTCATCATAGCAACCCTTTTCTTCACCACAGGCTGTGTATACTCGTTGTTTTTATTAATAATAATGCCTTTTATGGCATGGTCAATATTGCAAATAAAAGAAGATGTCTGATTATACCTCATTCGCACCTTCCACCAATACTGTTGTCTTATTATTCAACACTTCCACAAATCCTCCCTGAATGGTATAATGAGCAGTTTCATTTCTGTCTTTAAGGATCTTTAGTTTACCGGCTTTTAATGCGCTTACTAATGGAGCATGCTTTTCCAACACTTCAAATGAGCCATCTATCCCAGGCAATTGCACCCCATAAACTTCACCACTGAATATTTTTTTTTCCGGTGTAAGTATTTCCAGTGTCATAATTTGATTTTATATCAATATCTAATCCGGCGTTCAGAGTTATGCATTCGCTGCTTCCATCATCTTCTTACCTTTTTCGATCGCATCTTCCAGGGTTCCCACAAGGTTAAATGCTGCTTCCGGGTATTCATCCACTTCACCATCCATGATCGCATTAAATCCACGGATCGTATCTTCAATGGGCACCAGTATACCCTTCAACCCGGTAAACTGTTCAGCAACGTGGAAAGGCTGAGATAAAAAGCGCTGTACTCTTCGCGCACGGCTAACTGTTAGTTTGTCTTCATCGCTCAATTCATCGAGTCCGAGAATCGCAATAATATCCTGTAACTCTTTATATCGCTGTAAAGTCAATTTTACCCTGTTTGCACAATCGTAATGCGCATCGCCTACAATTGAAGGGGTCAATATTCTTGAAGTAGAATCCAATGGATCTACTGCAGGATAAATTCCAAGATCAGCAATCTTACGGCTCAATACAGTGGTTGCATCAAGGTGAGCAAATGTAGTTGCCGGCGCTGGATCAGTAAGGTCATCAGCAGGAACATACACTGCCTGCACAGATGTAATAGAACCATTTTTTGTTGAAGTGATCCTTTCCTGCATTAATCCCATCTCTGTTGCAAGAGTTGGTTGGTAGCCCACTGCTGATGGCATTCTTCCAAGTAATGCCGAAACCTCTGATCCTGCTTGGGTGAAACGGAATATATTATCAACGAAAAATAAGATATCTTTACCTTTTCCAGTACCATCCCCGTCACGGAAGTATTCTGCTATGGTTAGTCCACTCAAAGCTACCCGAGCCCTTGCTCCCGGTGGTTCATTCATCTGACCGAATACAAATGTTGCTTTAGAATCTTTCAAATCTTCCATGTTCACTGTTTCCAGATCCCAACCACCCTCTTCCATACTATGCTTAAACTTATCACCATATTTCATGATGCCCGCTTCGATCATTTCACGCAAAAGGTCATTGCCTTCACGGGTACGTTCACCCACGCCGGCAAATACTGACAAACCGCTGTAAGCCTTCGCAATGTTGTTGATCAACTCCTGGATCAAAACCGTTTTGCCAACCCCTGCACCTCCAAACAAACCAATTTTACCACCTTTTGCATAAGGCTCGATAAGGTCTATCACCTTGATCCCTGTATATAATATTTCAGAAGCAGTACTTAAATTTTCGAATAACGGTGGCTTGTTGTGGATCGGGCGGCCATTCGCTTTATTCACTTGTGGCAAACCATCGATTGCATCACCTATAACATTAAATAAACGACCATTTATCTCTTCCCCAATTGGCATGAGGATGGGTGTGCCAAGATCAACTACTTCCATTCCCCTGACCAATCCTTCGGTTCCATCCATTGCAATACAACGAACACTGTCCTCACCAAGATGTTGTTGCGTTTCCAGTATTAATTTATCGCCATTTGGCCGCGTTATCTGAAGTGCATTATAAATTTCGGGAAGCTTGTTATCTCCCGTAAAATGCACATCTACAACAGCACCGATGATCTGCTTAATCTTGCCTACGTTTCCCATAAATATTGATTGTTTAAACGGCCGCAAAGGTAAGATGATATGCCCAAAAATTAAAATGAAATAACAAGATTGCTGAAAAAATTACCTTTGCTCCACAACTTATGGAATTAATCCAGGTAACTGATCAACTTACAGCAAATGAGTTTCTTCATATCCCTTTGAGGATATATAAAGATGATCCGAACTATATCCGGCCGCTTGACAAAGACATCAATAATGTTTTTGATCCACTTAAAAACAAAGCCTTTCGGTTTGGTGAGTGTGCCCGCTGGATTCTGAGAAATGAGAGCGATGAGTCTATTGGAAGAATAGCAGCCTTTACCAATAAAAAATATAAGAACAAGGGTGATGAACAACCAACAGGTGGTATAGGATTTTTTGAATGTATCAATACCCAGGAAGCGGCAGATATGTTATTCGACGTGGCCCGCCACTGGTTAATGCAACGCGGAATGCAGGCCATGGATGGACCAATCAATTTTGGGGAAAGAGATCGCTGGTGGGGTTTGGTGGTAGAAGGTTTTAAGCCTCCAATCTACCTCATGAATTATAATCCTCCTTATTATAAGACCTTGTTCGAAGATTATGGTTTCAAAAATTTTTACAACCAGGTATGCTGGCACCTATTCGTACAAACCCGTTTAAACGCGCAATTCTATACTCAACACGCAAAATATGCTGCTAATCAGGATTTTAAAGCGAGGCACATCCGGAAGAATGATCTGAAAAAGTTTGCCCTGGATTTTAGTATCGTCTATAATAATGCGTGGGCTAAACATGAGGGAAATAAAGAAATGAGCGCGGAAATTGCCCTTAAAATGCTGCAATCAATGAAGCCGGTAATCGATGAGGATCTAATTTGGTTCGTATATCATAAAGATGAACCCATAGCATTCTGGATCAATTTGCCGGAGCTCAACCAAATCTTCAAATACCTCAATGGAAGTTTTAGCTGGTGGGCCAAACTAAAATATTCCTGGCTTAAAAGACAAGGGGTGTGCAATAAATTCACGGGAATCGTCTTTGGAGTAACCCCTGAATACCAGGCTATGGGAATTGATTATTACATGATTGTTGAAGGAGCTAAGGTCATCCAGGCAAAGCAACAGTATAATGAACTGGAACTGCAATGGCAGGGAGATTTCAATCCAAAAATGCTGAACATCTCAAAAAACATTGGTGCGGAGCAAAGTAGGATGCTGACTACCTACCGCTATTTATTTGATAGAAGTAAAGAGTTCAAAAGGCACCCGGTGTTGAATTAACCCATAACCCAGGACTTCACTCCCCAACCAAGGACTTCAGTCCTGGGATATCAGTCTCAGAAACTCCGAAAATTTGTAATTTGCACTTTCATGGAAAACTTCATTGTTTCTGCGCGTAAATACCGCCCCCAGAATTTTAATACCGTAGTTGGACAATCACATATTACCACTACATTAAAGAATGCGATAAAAAATAACCAGCTCGCACATGCATTTTTATTTTGCGGCCCAAGAGGTGTGGGAAAAACAACCTGCGCACGAATCTTAGCCAAAACGATCAACTGTGAGAATCGAACCCCTGATGCAGAGGCTTGTAATCAATGTAATTCATGTATTTCTTTCGACCAGGGTACATCTTTGAATATCCATGAACTGGATGCTGCAAGCAATAACTCTGTGGATGATATACGCTCTCTTGTAGACCAGGTAAGGTTTGCCCCCCAGGCTGGAAAATACAAGGTGTACATAGTAGATGAGGTTCACATGCTCAGCTCCTCAGCATTTAATGCTTTTTTAAAAACATTGGAAGAGCCCCCTCCATACGCGATTTTCATCCTGGCTACAACAGAAAAACATAAGATCATTCCAACCATCCTTTCACGGTGCCAGATCTTTGATTTTAAAAGAATAACCAATCACGATACAACGGTGCATTTGCAGGAAATCTGTGATAAAGAAGGAATAAAAGCGGATAAGGCTGCCTTGCATGTAATCGCACAAAAAAGCGAGGGCTGTCTTCGTGATGCCTTGAGTATATTAGATAAGATTGTCAGCTTTACCAATGGTAAACTCACCTATTCCAGTGCATTGGAACACCTGAACATCCTGGATGAAGAATATTATTTCAAATTGATGGATGCAATGCAGGCTCAAAGTATCAGCGATGCCTTATTGATGTATGATGAAATAAACCGCAAAGGATTTGAAGGAGACCTTGTATTGAATGGCTTTGCAGAATGCATTCGCAATATCCTGGTAAGCAAGGATCCAAAGGTGGCAATCCTGCTTGAGGTAGCGGATGAATTCAAAGAAAAGTATTTGCAGACAGCTCAGAAAATATCACCGGCATACCTCATCAGCTCATTGAACATTTTAAATGAAGCCGAGATCAATTATAAGCAGGCACGAAACAAACGACTGCACGTTGAACTTGCCCTTATACGTCTATGCTATTTACAGCAGGCGCTTGAATTGATTAACGACGAAACCGGGGTTAGTAAAAAAAGACAAATTGAATCTACAAAGCCAGTTGCATTTAGGTCGATCCAACCCATTGAATTAAAAGAAAAAGGAAATAATCAGGAGGTGGCAAAACTGATCATTGAGACAACTAGCAGTCAGAACAAAAAGCCCGAGACTAAGGCTTCAACTGCCGGGCCTTTAAAATCGATACCAAAGCTGGGCGCACTTGCACGAATACGACAGGAAGTAGCCAACAAGTACGAATCGCAGGAAAAGATCAGCAGGGAATTGAACGAGGAAGAGTTATATGCTGCATGGGGGCTTTATATCGAAAAGCTAAGAGCAAAAAATAATGCATCTTCAGCAACTAATTTTTCAACAGCAGTCCTGAAAATTATTGATCTTAATTTAATTGAGATCGTTACAGAAAGTAAGATCCATCAAAGTTTTATTGAATCAGAGCGGGCTGG
>JADGPY010000096.1 GCA_017882205.1 Chitinophagaceae bacterium | reverse complement strand
TAATTCATATTTTTATAACAAATGAAACCAACATTAATATATTGTTACGATGCTTATTGCGGATGGTGCTACGGTTTTAGTGAAGTCATTAAAAAAATATATTCTGAATACAAAAATAAATTGGAATTTGAAGTACTTTCAGGCGGAATGATATTGCCTGAAGAGCCTGTAACAATAGGTGTATCAGCAAAGTATATAGAAGGCGCATACAAACGTGTGGAAGAACTTACCGGTGCAAAATTTGGCGAAGACTATTTGTGGCATATAAGATACCCGGATCAAAGTGACTGGTTTCCCAATTCTGAAAAGCCTGCAATCGCACTATGTGTTTTTAAAGAATATTTTCCTGAACAACAAGTGAGCTTTGCAGCTGATATGCAGTATGCATTACATTTTGAAGGCCGCGACCTTACTGATGATGAAGCGTACCGCCTTCTCTTTGAAAAATATAATATTCCTGCTGAAGAGTTTTATGAAAAACTAAATGATGAAGTATACAAAGAGCAGGCTTATTATGAATTCGCATTATGCAAGCAATTAAAAGTAACCGGTTTCCCGGCTATATTTTTACAATTGAGCGACATAAAATTTTACCAGGTAGCACAGGGATATACACCATTTGAAAGCCTTGACAAGCGCATAAAAAATGTATTAAAAGAAAATAATTTGGAATAGTAATACTTCAAAAGATCGCTGCCAGCAATTATGCTCTCTTTTCTTCATTTGTAACTTTATCGCCGGGTTTTGAAATAACATTATTGAGGAGTTATTTTCCAATCATTTTTTTGCCTAGAGTTTAACTTTTTCCATTCTGGATTGAATGAAAAGTATGAGGTGTGCTGCAATAAGAAGTTCACATACAATTTCTTTTACGATCATAGGTAAGGATTTTAAAATAAAAACTTTATTAATGATAAAAACGTGCCTGAACGAACTTTATTATGCTAACGGGAGAAGTTGTGGATAAACGCTGAATTGTTTCCTGTTGCTTCAATAAAAAAAGCCTGCAGAAAATTTATTCCTGCAGGTTTATATCAATTTTTTATTTTTTAATAAGAAAATCTTAGAAGCTATTTAAAAATGATTTCAAAGATTATTTATAATACTTAAAAGTAATGAGCAAGCCAATAGTTATGAGAGAAACATCAATGGTTAAATGAAAGAATGGATTGTTATAGTTCACACTATTGTGAATTTGGGAAAAGCGGGAAGCTTATATACCATTTTCAACCTATCCTCACATTCCAATCCTCTGGCTTTTCTTAACAACCTTCACATTCCACCAATAAGTAAGTTTCAGCATCAACGCCCTGTTTCGTACTGAAAACGGAGCAGGTAAATAATTATCAGTGTACACTATGAAGAGGTCAGAGGCAGGTTTGTAGCGCCATTGAAACCTTGTGTTGAGGTTGATATTGTTGAGTTGTTCATTATATTGTACGAAAGTGGTGAAGAATAATTTGTTAGTCATCGTTATGTCAATCCTTGGGCCAATAAGCCAGAATTTTGTAAGGTTCCATGGAGCAGGTAAACTGATATTATTATAGCTCATATTTATTGCAAGGCTTACATATGGCTGAAAACGATAACCAAGGTCTGCAATAATGTTGTACCTGCTTCCATTAGCATAGTAACCACCGAAGCGCGTTGAAAAGCCATAGGTTAAAAGACTTTTTGGTTTTGAAATAAAATCTGATCCCCATGCATACCAGCGATGTTCGGTACCACGGGCCAATGTATCTTTCTTAAAATTAGTCGGATCAAATGGTTGCTGAAGTTGTACATAATCATGAGCTATCCAAGGGACAAATGTACTTTGATTGCGGAAACTAAAATTATATCCAAAGAACCATTCATCATCTGTTCGACGGAATGATTCGTTAGTATACAAAACATAATATAATTTCGGACCATGCGATAAAATCCTTCCACCTTTTGGAAAGAAAGAATAGCCTGCCTGTGGATTTATTTTGATGTATGCATTTCGCGGAACATAACCTACTTCTGCATTGTAGTTCTTACCTACATATTCATGTTGCCAATACAGTAGCCATCGCCGGCTATTATACTGCAAGTGTGCGGCATGCACAAAATCATTTCCCTGCTTTCCGGGAGTAAATGATTTTAATACCATTGCTTTACCTGTCCATACATTATTGGGTGAAGCCAAATTGTATTCAATGCCTACGTTCCTGTTATATTCTGAATATACCTGTTTGCCGGAATCGGCACCGGCCCTGTAATGTAAAGATTGCTTATTAATTAAGATCATTCCAATGTTTGACCTTGAAAAAACACGGCGTTGAACAGAAGCTACTGTAAAATTCTGTGCAGGCAAACCTATTGAATTTAAACTTCCTGTTTGCATATTCATGGCACCTATTCTCCAATTTTTATCAGGCTTACCACTTACTCTCGCACCAAAATTAATCGGAACACCTAATCCAATTCGTCTTGAAAAAAATAGGCGGATCGATGGGTATCCAAAGTTGGCAAACAAGTCGCCATTCTCTAAAAAGAATTGTCGTTTTTCAGGAAAGAACAATTCATAACGATCCAGATTGGTTACTTGTTGGTCAATCTCAACCTGTGAAAAATCCGGATTAACAGTGAGATCTAAATTGAGTGAAGAGTTTATTGCGATCTTGACATCTACACCAATATCTTTCCTGTAAATTGTTTTAGTATTATTTTCCTGGTCCTTACTTAAGCCTCCCAAAACATAAGGAATCAGTGAAATGTTGGCCCCTGATGCGGGTGGCGGTTCATCCCAAATAAGATTTCCTGTATGCGCCAGGGATGCTGTAGGAAACTGGCGTGGCATTGGTGCCCAGGAACTTTTCTCAGATGTTCTGAGATCATTGCGGCTGAAATTGATGCCCCATGTGCTTATGCCATTTTTGTAGCGTATGCTTGAGAAAGGAATTGCCATTTCAAATATCCACTTGTCATCATAATTTTTCACATTGGATACCCATTTATTATCCCAGTTTAAATCTACTTTACCTCCTTCGTACATTGTGCCATCCCATTGCGCACCTGCGGCATTAGCCCCGAAAGAAAAGCCGTTAGTCAGATCATTGAACGGATCTATGAACACAAGGAAATTATCATTTTTGCCAAATACAAAATCACGCCTGAGCGATTCTACAAAATAGCGGCCGGGAAGGCTTTTATAACATACCGCAATCAGATAAAGGTTATGGTCATCATAACACATTCTTACTTCTGTTTTCACTCTTGCAAGAGAAGTGTCCATTGGTAGCACCATAAAAAAATTTGATGCAGAATCAGCACGCTCCCACGCTGCATCATCCATTAATCCATCAACTTTTACGGGTAATGTAGCCCTATGAATTTGTAATTGAAAAGACGCATTCTTTTTTTGAGCACATACTTTAAAAGATATCAGGAAGAGGAAGCCAAGAATAAAAAATAATATCTTATTGGAAATGATAATTGAATATTCGTTCAATAAAAAAAATTTATTTAAAAATGAGTTAGTTAGAAAAGTAATTCATTATCAATAACCCCAACTCTTCATAATTTTTAAATCCTCCTTTGCACATTCAATTGGTGTCTTTCCCTGATAAGATTCCTGTTCAATAATGAATTCTTTTGTACCACCCGATTTCCTGAAGAGGTCTACTATTTCTTTAACAGGCAAAATACCTTTACCCAGTACAGTACTTTCGTAATCATCATTCATCTCGCCTT
>JADGPY010000433.1 GCA_017882205.1 Chitinophagaceae bacterium | reverse complement strand
TTACAACAATTTAAAAATAATGTTGGGATTAAATTCCAGTTGTATAATAGTTTGTTCACCTCACTGCCCTTTCATCGCATTGAAAAAACTGGTATTCTTCTTTCACTGCTTCTCAACAATTGCGAGGAAGGATTTAATAATAATTTTAGTCCTTCGGATATCATCGAAGATTTTTTCCTGCAGCATACAGACTATAGGGAAGTAAATGAAAAACTGGATCTTCTTTTTCGATTTATACAATATGTAGAAAGGCAGGTGGTATTATTTGATGCATTGGAAGATGCCGCATTCAAAGACATTCATGATATGTCTGGTGCAGGAACTTTAAAGCAGTTAGCACTTGAGGTAGTTGAAAAAAATAAAGAAGATCAACTGGAAGAAAAACTAAAGGATTTTTCAATCAGGCTTGTACTTACTGCTCATCCCACACAATTTTATCCCGGACCTGTTCTTGGGATCATTAATGATCTTGCGAAAGCACTTGCTCAGAACAATACGGCCATGGTAAACATGTACCTGCAGCAACTTGGTAAAACCCCTTTTTTTAAAAAACAAAAGCCATCTCCATATGATGAAGCAATGAGTTTGTTGTGGTATCTTGAAAATATATTCTATTCAGCCGGAGGCAAGATATTCTCTTTTCTAAAAAGTCATTTTCCTGATGCCATACACCAAAATAATCCTGTTCTTACCATGGGATTTTGGCCCGGTGGAGATCGCGATGGAAATCCTTTTGTAGATACTGAAACAACCTTAAAAGTAGCTGAAGCTTTAAGGGGGGGAATTATTAAATCCTATTACCTGGAGATTCGTCGTCTACGCAGGCGACTTACTTTTAAAGGGGTCGATATCATCCTTGCAGCACTTGAGACTCATCTTTATAATAATATCTTTATTCCAGGGCATCGCACTGATATTACGATGCAAAATATACTTGATCGGTTAAATGAAATAAAGCAAATTCTGATTGAACGCCACGATAGTTTATTTCTTTACCTTATTGAAAACCTGGTTAACAAGGTCCATATCTTCGGTTTGCATTTCGCCTCTCTTGATATCAGGCAGGATAGTAGTGTGCATAGTACGGTGTTGGCATCCCTTGCCTCAACAAACAACGTTATACCAATAAATTATTACGAATTAACTACTGAAGACAAGATCGCCTTCCTCGGAAATAATAAAAATGAATTGCCTGAGATTAATACAACAGATCCCATTGTAAAAGATACCTTGCAATCAATAAAGGCGATCAATACTATTCAGCAATATAATGGAGAACAGGGATGTCACAGGTATATTATCAGTCACTGTTATGATGCATTGAATGTGATGGAGGTGTATGGCTTATTTATATTATGTGGCTGGAAAGAACTGAAAGTGGACATAGTACCACTTTTTGAAACGATCACTGACTTTCTGCAAGCTGCAAGTATAATGAAAGACTTGTATGAGAATGAAGTCTACAGGGAACATTTAACAAAAAGAAAAAACAGGCAAACCATCATGTTAGGCTTCTCTGATGGCACTAAAGATGGCGGCTACCTGATGGCGAACTGGTCGATATATAAAGCAAGAGAAGAACTTACGACAATTTCGAAAGCATTTGATATAGACGTTGTTTTTTTTGATGGACGAGGTGGTCCACCCGCCAGGGGCGGAGGTAAAACACATAATTTTTATGCTTCAATGGGAAAGAATATTTCCAATAAAGAAATTCAGCTTACGATTCAGGGGCAAACAGTCAGTTCAAGCTTTGGAACCATTGACTCTGCTCAATTTAATATTGAACAATTGATACATGCCGGTATATCTAATTCTCTTTTTTCAAACCTTGATATCACACTCAGTATGCGCGAAGAACAATTACTTGAAGAATTATCAGGAGAGAGTTTTCGGGTTTATAATCACTTAAAAGATCACCCGGATTTTGTTGATTATTTAACCCATGTCAGCCCACTCCGGTTTTATAGTGAGACCAACATTGCAAGTCGGCCATCCCAGCGTACAGCCGTAAGTCGATCATCTTTGCAGGATTTGCGGGCTATACCATTTGTTGGTGCCTGGAGCCAGTTGAAACAAAATGTAACGGGATTTTACGGTGTTGGTGCTGCACTTCAGGAAATGGAAAAGCAAGGCAAATTCAGTGAGTTACAAACGATGTATCATCATTCACTGTTTTTTAAAACCCTTGTAGATAATTGTGAAATGTCGATGAAGAAATGTTTTTTCCCATTAACAGCTTTTCTATCACAGGATAAAAAGTATAGACTGATCTGGAATATGATACATGATGAATATCTACTCGCTTATAAATATCTTCTTAAGCTTACCGGTGCCAGTGAGTTAATGGCGGATTATCCCGTGGAACGGCTGTCTATCAGAATGAGGGAGAGGATTGTATTGCCAATTGAAACAATTCAGCAATTTGCAATTACCCGACTACGCTTAATGCAGGAAAAAAATGAAGATAATCCTTTGAAAGAGATGTATGAAAAATTAGTCATACGTTGTTCGTTCGGGATTATCAATGCAGGACGAAATTCTGTTTAGGATAAAGATCTTAAGCAATGTACATATCTTTTCGTTGGAAAAATGGGTTATAGAAATAAAAATAAACCACCTGACTTTGTCATCTGTATGTTCGCGGATGGTTAACTGTTCTGAATGTTTGAATTCAGCAGCTTTAGAAGACTCCATTTAAAATGTTATGAGGCCGGTTATTGAAATCATGTATAGCTTTTTTAAGATATTCATCCAACTTTGAGAAATCCGCATACCTGAATTTTTCCGTGCCTTCGTGGCAACATATCTTCTTGTTAGCCACTGTAATAAAATCCTCTTAGAAT
>JADGPY010000432.1 GCA_017882205.1 Chitinophagaceae bacterium | reverse complement strand
TCGGTTTGAATTTCTCTTACCTGATCCCTTCACAGAATGGCATCAACCGCAATCCATTGTCGAATACATTAAGGTTTAGCCTGGTGTTCAACCTGGATAAGGAAACAAACATACAAAAAGGCAAATAATCATAAGTTATATTCTTTACAAGCGTCCCGGAGAATTCCGGGACGCTTTTTTTATGATACAGACATAAAGATTTGAATGATCTTTACAATGCATAAAATAAATTATATGTCTTACAGGATAGGATTTGGAGTTGATTTTCATCAGTTGGTACCTGGGCGTGATCTTTGGATCGGAGGTGTGAAAATTCCACATACAAAAGGAGCTCTGGGTCATAGTGATGCGGATGTTCTGTTGCATGCGATCTGTGATGCAATATTAGGTGCCGCATGTCTCGGAGATATAGGGGTGCACTTCCCGGATACATCACCAGCCTATAAAGACATCGATAGTAAATTATTGCTAGCCAAATCATTTGATTTGATAACGGCCCAAGGGTACAAAATTGTAAATATTGATGCTTCTCTTTGCCTTGAAGAACCCAAAATAAAAAGTTCTATTCCATCTATGCAGGCCATAATTTCAGGAATACTTGGTATTGATACCACTGATATTTCAATTAAAGCCACTACCACAGAAAAAATGGGATTTGTAGGAAGAGAAGAAGGTTTACAAGCGTATGCAGTAGTACTATTATCGAACTAAATTTAAAAACATCCGCTTTCACCTACATTTGCATCAATGGAAACGATTTCTATAAAAATTGTAAACTATTCTGATAATCCTCTTCCTTCTTATGTCACAAAGGGTGCGGCAGGTATGGACCTTAGAGCAAACCTCGGGGAGTCGGTATTATTACAACCAATGGAACGTCAAATGATTCCCACAGGAATTTTCATAGAGTTGCCAGATGGTTATGAAGCGCAGGTAAGGCCCCGAAGCGGTCTTGCAATTAAGCAAGGCATTACATGCCTTAACTCGCCCGGAACAATAGATAGTGATTATAGAGGTGAAATTAAAGTGATATTAATAAATTTGTCAAAAGAGGAACAGGTTATTAATCATAGTGACAGGATTGCACAACTGGTTTTAGGAAAAGTGCAGCAAGCTACCTGGGAATTGGTTCAACAATTAAATGAGACCAAAAGAGGTGAAAGCGGCTTTGGCCATACTGGTGTTCATTAATAATAAAGCAGGTACATGAAACAAGTCTCAGTTATTATTACAGCTATCATATTGTTAAATACATTATTTGGTTGCCGTTCCACTAAGAAATTACAAATTGCAGTTAATAAAAAAGATACCTCTGTATCAGTTCATACTATCGCCAAATCAACAGATTCAATGAAGCTTGCACAAAGCGTGTTGGCGAATGTTTCTAAAAATTACATTGATTTTAAAACATTCTCGGCCAAGGTAAAGATTCAATATGAGGATGCGAAAGGGAAGCTTCCAGATGTTAATGCATTTCTACGCATGCAAAAGGATAGCGTAATTTGGATAACCATAGATGCGTCATTTCTTAATATCGAAGCGCTTAGAATAATGATCACAAAGAACCAGGTAACCATATTGAATCGCGGGGATAAACTTTTTGAAGAGCATCCATTTAGCTATATTGAAGATGTCGCGGGGATACCGCTTGATTTTAAAATACTGCAGGATCTGTTGATGGGGAATCCAATATATGTAGGCAGTAAAGTGATGGCGTTCAAGCAAACAGAAAATCATTTACTACTTTCTACTCTTGGCCAATATTTTAAAAATCTTCTAACCTTATCTGCAACGAAGGATAACCTCGTTGAAAGAAGTAAACTTGATGATATTGAAGTAGGTCAAAACAGAACTGCTGATCTTACTTACCTGGATTACGAAAATAAAACCGGTGTCTATTTCTCAACATACCGTGAAATAACGGTTGCCGAAAAAACAAAAGTGGATATACGACTTACTTTCAAACAATATGATTTTAACAAGGATTTATCTTTCCCTTTTAGCATACCTAAAACTTATAAAAGAAAATAAACGTTACATTGAGTAACAGCATCACTTTGGTAAATCAGTATTTTTGTAATCCCTAAACTGAGAGCATGCAAAAAATAATCTTAACTGCGGCTGCATTTTTCTTTTGCCTTATAACCCTTGCCCAGGGCGGTAATAAAGATGAACTAATCAAACAACGCCTGCAACTTAAAAAAGAAATTGAGCAAACTGAACAGGCATTAAATGAAACAAAGAGAACCACGAAAGAAAATATTGTTCATTTAAATCATATCAATAGAATCATAGATCTTCAGGGAAATGTAATAGATAATATCACCGGCCAGTTAAAGTATATCGAAGATGATATTTACCACTCACAAAGAGAAGTAAATAAGGAGTCGCATGATCTTGATACCTTAAAACAGGAATATGCCAAGAGTATGGTATATGCATATAAGAACAGGAACAATTATGATTTCCTGAATTTTATTTTTTCTGCTTCCAGTTTCAATGATGCCATTAAACGAATCACTTATTTAAAATCTTACCGGAATTATAGGGAGAAGCAGGGAGATAACATCTTACGCATCCAGGCTCTTCTAGGACAACGTATAAATGAGCTTTCTGGTAATAAAGATAAGAAGAACGTAATATTGAAAGAAAAAAACCATGAACTTACAGAATTGGAAAAGCAACAGGAAGAGAAAGTAAAAATTGTTGCCAAATTAAAAGGCCGTGAAAAAGAGCTTACCTCTGAAGTAATTAAAAAAAGAAAACAGGATGCTAAGATCAAAAATTTGATTACGGCAATGATCAATAGGGAGATCGCACTTGCAACAAAGAAAAAAGCTGAAGATGACAGAATCGAAAGAGAAAAAGCAGCCAAATTAAATAAACCTACAACTGATAATAGTAAGCCTGATGTGGTTGCAAGGCCTAAAGTAAAAGAAAGAAAGCAGCCCGAAGTAGCAAGTATCCTTGTCAATACTGAAGCTGACCGCGAACTAAACGCTGATTTTGAGAGAAACCAGCACTCACTGCCATGGCCGGTAGACGGGTTTATATTAGTACATTATGGACATAATGCGATCCCGGGTACGAATGTAGTTTGGGATAATCCAGGGGTAACTATTGGAACACAGATAGGGGCAACTGTAAAGGCAGTATTTGATGGAGAGGTTACATTGGTAAATTTTATGGAAGATAAACAGTTGGTGTTCATCAAGCACGGGAAATATTTTACTGTGTACAGCAATCTGTCAAGCGCTTCAGTTCAAAGAGGACAAACTGTAAAAACAGGTCAAATAATTGGGAAAGCTGCTGCTAACGATGATGGACAGGGGCAGGTAGACCTGATATTGATGAAGGAAACGAATAATGTTAACCCTGAAAACTGGTTGAGGCGTAAATGATAAATCCCGTATGGGATTAAATATTTGCCATGCCGCAGGCATCTGACATTGGCAGAATATTAAATAAACTTCTTATACAACTCCTCATACTGAGGAACGATAGTATTAATATCAAACTTTAATGCCTGCGCAAGCGCGTTCTTTTTAAATTCTGCAAATTTCTCTTCATTCGACAAAAGTGTAAGCGCATTTTTACTCATATCCTCAACATCCCCTACATCACTAAGAAAACCACAATAATCATTTACATTTATTTCAGGGAGCCCTCCTACATTGGTGGAGATTACCGGCACCTGGGCCGCCATGGCTTCAAGTGCCGCAAGCCCAAAGCTTTCATACTCACTTGGTAAAATGAAAAGATCAGATACCGCCAGTATATCTTCCATTTCCGCCTGCTTTCCCAAAAAACGAATATCATTGTGTGCAAAGCTTTCACGACACATCATTTCTATACCAGGCCTTTCAGGGCCATCTCCAACAAATAAGAGCTTGGAAGGAATTTGCTCTGTTACCTTTAGAAAAACATTTACCACATCGTCCACCCTTTTAACTTTCCTAAAGTTGGATGCATGTAGCAAAATCCGCTCACCGTTTGGTGAAATCACTTTTTTGAAGGCATCTATTGGTTTCTTATTAAAACGCTTCACATCTACAAAATTGTAGATGACTTCAATATCCTTTTCCATTTTGAAATTCTTGAACGTTTCGTCCCGAAGATTTTTTGAAACAGCCGTCACCGCATCACTTTCATTCATTGAAAAAGTTACTACGGGTGAATAGGTTTTATCCCTCCCCACAAGGGTAATGTCTGTGCCATGTAAAGTTGTGATCACAGGAATTTTTATTCCCTGCTTTGCCAGTATTTGTTTTGCCATGTACGCTGCAGAGGCATGCGGGATCGCATAATGTACATGTAGCAATTGTACATCATTGTTGAGGATAACATCCACCATTGTACTGGACAAGGCTGTTTCATACGGAGGGTAATCAAATAATGGATAAGTTGGAACTCTCACTTCATGATAAAAAATATTGGCATGAAAACCACTTAACCGTACTGGCTGCTGGTAGGTAATAAAGTGAATGTTGTGTCCTTTGTTCGCGAGTGCTTTCCCTAATTCAGTTGCGAGTACGCCACTTCCACCAAAAGTTGGATAACAAACAATTCCAATGTTCATATTTATTGAGTTTACTGGTGGTGCTTTCAGCGGTTATTAAGCGAATTTAAGTATTCTTTACAGGTATTTGCAACCTCTTATCAATAAACATGTTTAGCTATGAAATGTTTAAGTTTGTGAAATTAATATTTAATTACAGAGTTTTGAGTAGATCAAAAAAACAAATCGTCAATCACAACTAACAATCCCCAATTAATGAAGAAATTTTTTTTACTAATCAGTTTAATTTCATTGTCTACTTTGATTTATTCTCAATCAACGGATTCAGTTACAATAAAAAAGATAGTTGATGAAACGATGAGCAATGGCACTGCTTATACGAATTTACGAAAGCTATGCAAAGAGGTTGGCCAAAGGTTGTCTGGATCGCCACAATTTTTTAAGGGTGTACATATGGTAACACAGTTTATGAAAGATGCAGGTGCAGATACAGTATACCTGCAACAGTGCCTGGTGCCACATTGGGTCAGGGGCAACAAAGAACAAGGTGCGCTAATGCTACCAGGTGGACAAAAACATACATTGAAGTTATGTGCCCTTGGAACTTCGGTAGGAACCGGAAATAAAGGAATAACAGGTGAGGTTGTAGAGGTAAAAACGATGGAAGAACTTACCAGCCTTGGAACATCAGTAGTGAAAGGCAAGATCGTTTTTTTTAATTTCAAAATGAATCCCACCTACATAAATAGTTTCCAGGCATACGGTGAAAGTGGAGTAGCAAGAAGAGCAGGCCCGGCGCAAGCATCAAAATATGGCGCTATAGGGGTGATGGTTCGGACCCTTTCCAACACCATTAATGATTACCCACATACTGGGGTAACCCGGTATAGTGATTCGTTTCCCAAGATACCTGCTGTTGCGATCAGCACAAACGATGCAGAATTTCTGAGTAAAGAACTCAGGAAAGGTAAGATAAGTGCATTCATAAAAACAAACTGTAAAACATATCCTGACACCACCGGATATAATGTAGTTGGAGAGATAAAAGGAATCGAACATCCTGAACAGATCATAACAGTAGGTGGCCACCTTGATAGCTGGGATCTTGCTGAAGGAGCAAACGATGATGGTTCGGGAGTTGTACAAAGTATCGAGGTACTCAGAACTATAAGGGCTCTTGGCCTACAACCAAAGCGAACGATCAGGGCTGTGGCATTTGCAAATGAAGAAATAAGCGGTACAGGTGGAAAGAAATACCTTGATGAAGCCAAAGCAAAACATGAGCAACATCTTTTTGCACTGGAAAGTGATGAAGGAGGATTCACTCCCAGGGGCTTTAGCCTTGATATGCCGGAAGCTCAACAAAATAAAATCAAGGCCTGGAAAGCACTTTTTTATCCTTATGG
>JADGPY010000431.1 GCA_017882205.1 Chitinophagaceae bacterium | reverse complement strand
TATTTATGTATTCTGTTATAACATAATGAATTCTTTTGAATTGCAGTTCCATAAAGTCTTTGCGTTATTTATCTGTTCATTGAAGTACCTAAGAATTCTTTAAAATGGGAACAGAACAAAACAGGCCTTATAAACGGGCTTATCAATTGAGCTTCTTTACCATCTTTTACAATGTGATGGAAGGCATAGTATCAATAATCTTAGGTTACGAAGATGAAACCCTTACTTTATTTGGTTTTGGTGTAGATAGTTTTATTGAAGTAATGTCGGGTATTGGCATTGCTATTATGATATTACGCATCAGACAAAATCCGGAAAGTCCGAAAAGCACATTCGAGATAAAAGCCTTAAAGATTACAGGCACTGGCTTTTATCTTTTATCAGCAGGCTTATTAACTGGAATAATTTTAAATCTTATCAACCATCACAAACCCACAACAACATTATGGGGTGTAATTATATCATTGGTTTCAATAGTAGTCATGGTTTGGCTGATGACGGCCAAAAAGAAAATTGGCAAGCAACTAAATTCTGAACCTATAATTGCAGATTCTAATTGTACCAGGATTTGTGTATATATGTCTCTGGTTCTTCTTGTATCAAGTCTTGTTTATGAAATTACAGGATTCGCCTATGCCGATATTATTGGCGCTGCTGGTCTCATTTACTTTTCCATAACTGAAGGAAAGGAAGCTTTTGAAAAAGCCAGAGGCAAGGAATGCAATTGTGGCGTTCATTTGCATATTTAATCCTTATCAATGATGCTCCTTGCTGAACTGAATGTGATGCTTTTTAATGTTCTGCATTATGAATCACCATGCGAATTTTTATTTGTGAAATTCTGGATATTTTCTTCTAATGTTAATAATTCTTCCTGATAAAACCTCAACATTTTTGCTATATTATCCATGGACGGATTTACCCTCAATTGTTTCTTTAGAACTTTATAGGAATCATCAAATCTTTGAAGTTCTGATTTGAATTTAGCCTTCTCTTCTAAATTATTTATATAACTATAAGCAAGTCGTGTATTCCGATGAATTTGATATCTATAATCATGTTCTGCTTTCCAATATTTGAAAGAAATGCGTGTCAGGGGAGGACAGATATAGGTTCTCCAAATAAGAAAAGACAAAATAAATATAAGTATTGTCGCTAAGCCAACTTTTACTAAATATGGCACAATATCAATTACTTCCTTAAATTTATTTATCAGTTTTTTTAAGAAATGTTGATCATGATCAGCTTCAGGTTCATATATATTGAACTTATCTTTATTATCTCTGATAAATTTTTCTAATTCTTCTTCCTCCGGGTTTTTCATATTACTGCATGTATTTTAAAGTGAACCATTTAAGATTCTAAGTCAAAGTCTGGTTATGTAAAGGTATTTCAAATTCTCTATAATTCAATTCCGGATTCTTTTGTTATAATTGCTTGTTGTTATTCTACGGTTTTCTCTTTAATTATAATTTTTTATGAATGTTTAATTGGATAAATTGCAATAACATATGAACAACCCAGGCGTTTAGTACGACAAACCCATTACCATGTCAGTAAAGCATAATGAGCGTATAGCAGGAGAAACCAGTCCCTGTGCTGGCGCTCTTGAACTAATAAGCCTTCATGATCCGCAAATGATTTTTCTTGATTCACTTTGCACCAGGCAGAGCCACTAATCACATTATCCGACCGCTAATCATATTTCCCTTTGAATAAGCATATTGCATTATTTACTTTGCTGATAATATTTATTAATTAATCACTAAGAACAACAATTATGAAAAAGTCATTATTTTTTTTGATTGCATTAACTTTCTTATTCCAAAGTTGCGCTAAGGTATTTTACGCTCCTGATGCCAGATACCTTGCCGGTACTCATAAAATCATAGCCATAGTGCCTCCAAAAGTATCTATTGCTCCAAGAAAAAAGGTCGATGCTGCTGCCCTGATTGAGCAACAAAAATCAGAATCAATCAATTTCCAGAGAGAAATGTATAGCTGGATGCTAAAAAGAAAAATGCAGGGAACTATTTTCGTTGATATCCAGGATGTTGAGACTACCAATGCAAAATTAGCTGCTGCCGGTTTTCAGGATGCTGGATTATTAACACCAACCGATCTGGCCAGAGTACTGAACGTAGATGGGGTTTTAACTTCCAATTACTCGCTTTCGAAACCAATGTCGGAGGGTGCTGCAATTGCAATGGCAGTTATTGCAGGCTGGTGGGCACCGACAAATGAAGCGGTTGTTTCATTGTCGATCCATGATAGCGGCACAGAAAGGATGATCTGGAATTATGACCATAAACTTTCTTCTTCTCTGGGTAGTCCTGCCCGACTGGTTGATGAACTAATGAGGCAGGCAAGCAGAGAAATGCCGTACTTTAACAATGGATTATAATATCAGAATAACTTTTGGCTGACAATTATTAAACTAAAATAAATCGAGATATGGAAAAAATGAAAGCGATTGTACACACAAAATATGGACCGCCGGATGAGCTACAGTTTAAAGAGGTAGAAAAACCCGTTCCCAGGGACAATGAAGTGCTGATAAAAATACATGCGACAACAGTTACCACTACGGAATGAAAAAAAACTGGAGTTTTGAAAACGGAATCCATCAGGCTATGGTAGCTAAACGAATGCTACTTGTTAAGTTAAATGATTTGTACAAATGCGCAAAAGGCTCAAAAGTATCCTTTATTGGTTTTGAAATATCCAAAACAGTGTGGAGCAATCAGATTAATATTATTCCGGTTTCAATGAAAATAATGGCAACTATGATGAAGTATTTCGGGACATTTATTTCAATAGAGAAATGTGGGATGATAATGGCTCCTTTGTTCACTGAAAATAAGGAAGAAAGCCTTAAGAAGTCTGGTAAATTTGTTACCTGGAAGAAAAATGAGTTTATATGGATGAAGGAAGAAGAAACAGTCTTTAGTCAGGAAATACAGGAAAGACTTTGGAAAACAAGTTTTGAATTATGCAAGGACGAGAAGACTGTTCAAATTGCAACGCGTATTTTACCAGCAACCTGATCCGGTCGACTATGGTCAGGAACACTGGCCTTTCCTCCATACTCATTACCATCTAATTGGATTTTGTGCCTTCACGTTGATATCCGGATGAGAGATCAATAATCCGTTTATTCTGTCTTTTACAGAAAATACACCATCTCCGAAATGGATGAAAATAACTATGTCCAGCTTGTTATCTGTTACAGAGTAGATTAGAATTGAAAATGAACTTTGCCTGGAGAAAACTGTTGATACTACATTGAGCAAATTTCAAATCAATTTCTTATTAATTTAATTCCATAGACTATGAATAAATCAATTTTCCTACTTATTGTTGTAGCATTTATGCTGCAAAGCTGTGCAAAGATCTTCTACACACCAGATGCAAGGTCTCTGGCGCAGAATCAAAGAATTATTGCAATTGCCCCCCCCAAAGTTTCAATAGCAGCTAAAAAGAATATTGATGGAGCTGCACTTATTGAACAGCAAAAAACTGAATCAGTTAATTTTCAACGGGAAATGTATAGCTGGATGCTAAAAAGAAAAATGCAGGGCACTATCTCAGTTGAGATCCAGGATGTGGAGACAACTATTGCGCTTCTTACAAAAGCAATGATCAATGAAGGTAAAATATTAACCCCTGAAGAATTGTGCCAGATCCTTGGAGTCGACGGCATTTTAACATCTAATTATTCCTTATCCAAGCCAATGTCGGAGGGTGCAGCAATAGCTGTTGGTTTACTTAGTGGTACTACGGGAACTACAAACGAAGCTACTGTATCATTATCTATACATGATTCAGGTTCAAAAAAAATGATCTGGAATTATGATCAGAAACTATCCTCTTCGTTAGGGACTCCTGCGAGACTTGTAGATGATTTAATGAGGCAGGCAAGCAGAAAAATGCCCTACTTTACTGGTAACTGAAAGGGAATAAAGCCGACCCCGTCTTAGTCGGAATAACCAGACAAACTGAAAACATGATAAACACAAACAATACTACAATAGAACAGGCCCCAATGAGTTCACTTCGCAAGACCTCACTGGTCGCGGGGGTATTCTACCTGATAACCTTTGTTTCGATCCCGACACTCGCTCTATACAGCCATGTAAAGGGTGCGAATTACATCGTCGGCTACGGACCGGATACTCCTGTCATAATAGGTGGTATCCTGGAGATAATCGTGGCTTTGGCCGGCATTGGCACAGCTGTTGTACTGTATCCTGTGCTCAGGAAGCAGAACGAAAGTGCTGCGTTGGGTCTCGTCGCCGCCCGTATTCTGGAATCTGGCACCATCTTTGTCGGTGTGGCGTTCATTTTGTCAATAGTGACTTTGCGGCTGGCAGGAGCTGGAGCAGATGCGTTGGCCACCAGCCACGCACTCGTGGCTCTTTATGACCGCATCTTCCTACTCGGACAAAGCTTCATGCCAGCTATTTGCGACATGTTGCTGGGATTCCTTTTATTTCAGTCACGCCTGGTTCCTCGAAGTCTTTCCCTGATTGGTATAGTTGGAGGCCCCATACTGCTCATTGGCTACTTTGCTATACTATTCGGTCTCATCGGGCAGCATGTACCGTTGGCAGGGCTATTCGCAATTCCGGTCGCACTATTTGAATTTTCGCTGGGCATCCGCCTCGTCGTCAAAGGCTTCAAGCCTTCCCTTATCACAGCCGGCATGTAACGCAATTCGATTCGCTATACTTAATCTTGGAGTGGCCAGCGCGCGTGTTGATGAACTTAATGAATTCTATTATGTTTTAATATGCAACTAATTAAGCAGAATATGAAAAAAATAATCTTAGTCCTTTTGGTGTTCTGTCCTTTACTATCATTTGGCCAAATTGGAGTTAAAGCAGGCCTTAACTTTTCAAATGTTACTAATAC
>JADGPY010000430.1 GCA_017882205.1 Chitinophagaceae bacterium | reverse complement strand
GTTGTTTTTACCTTCATATAGTCCAAATCTCAATGTTATTGAACGTTTGTGGAAATTTTTCAAAAAGAAAATACTTTACAACACATACTACGAAGAATTTGCTGTTTTTCGAAAATATTGCCTGAATATTTTCAAAAATATTGAAAAGTTTAGGATCGAATTACAAAGTTTAATGACCGATAATTTTCAATTAATCCAAGCATAATTATTTGCAAACCTGTGTTCTTTCATTATAGAATGGTAAAGAGTATAACAGCAAGAGAAGTATTCAAAAAGCATCCAGAAATGAAAGCAAAACTGTGGGGAGGAGAATTTTGGACAGACGGATATTTTGTTAACACGGTTAGCAAGTTTGGAGATGAGACGAGTATTACGAAATACGGCAGAGACCAAGGGCTTGAGAAAGAATACACCGTTTTGCATAAAAGTAAACAGTTAGCTTTGCTTTAAGATACCCCGCTGCTTGCCGCGGGGTAGTTCATTCATATTTAATAAAGGTGTTTATTAATCCCGAGTTCTTTAAATGATTTGAATATTTGGCAGTGGAAAAATAAATTTACCTCCTTGGGCTAAATAATCTTGTTCACGTTCAAGAATAATATTTTTAAAGTGCCATGGAAGTACTAAAAAATAATCTGGTTTCATTTCTTTAGCTTCAATTTCTGATATTATTGGAATATTAGTGCCAGGGGTAAATGAATTAAATTTGTCTGGATTAACCTCTGCAATATAAGGGATTTGTTCTTTGGTAAAATTGCAAAACTGTAAAAGCACATTTCCTTTCGTACTTGCTCCGTATCCAAATATTTTTTTCCCTGCACCTACTAATGAGTTGATTAGTTCAGTTAAGTCTTCCCTATGCTTAAATACTCTTTGCTCGAACTCTTTATATGGATTTATAGAATCAAAGCCCATTTCTTCTTCCTGTTTCAATAATCCGTTTGTAATTGTGGTATTTGAATTGTATGGAGCCTCTTTTTTACATGCAGTTACAGCAAAGCTCCCTCCATTTATTGCATTTAATTGAACATCCACTAATCTTAGACCATTCTTCTCTAGCATTGTTTTTACAATATTTAATGAGTAGAATTCTAAATGCTCATGACAAATGGTATCATAACTATTGGCTTGTAACATACTTGGCATATAGCTTTGTTCAAAATGCCAAATCCCATCTAAAGCTAAACAGCGTTCAATATCTTTGACAAAGTCCATGGGGCGTTCTAAATCATAAAACATTGCAATAGAGGTAATGATTTTTGCCTTTTCATTTGGAAAAAGTTTTTCAAACTTTTCTGCTGTGAAAAAATCAGGGATCAAAACAAGATCATCAGTGTAATACTGTTTAAATTTATTTCCTGTCGGGTCAATACCAACTTTTCTATGTTTCCCTTTATACGCTTTTAAAGATGTGGCATCATTGCTCCCAATATCAATAATTATATCAGAATCATTGATCTTTACAAGAGATTCTAAATAGTTGATTTTCTGTTGAAGATGTTTTACCATCGAAACGTTTATTCCGGATCGATAACCATAATTCTCTCCATACATTTCATTTAAATTGTAGGATTGTTTCATTTGCAATAATCCACAATCAGAACACCAAACCAATTCCAAAGGTCCATAAGTTATATTTTCATGGATTTTTTTTGGAAAAACACCTGTTAAGTATTGATTTCCCAAAGATAGTACTGTTACTAAATTAGAGCTAGCACATATTCGACATTGTGTAATCGTTGTATACATATTTGTTCTATATTAATATATTGAATAAATCTCAATAAAAGGATGTTGTCTAAATGCCTCCAGGATCACTGTTAAAGTTATTTTTTTTAATTCTTTCAAAGTCATATTCAACCATAATTCGCACAAGATCTTTAAATTTTATTTTTGGTTCCCATCCTAATTTTTCTTTTGCTTTCGAATAATCTCCAAGTAATAAATCAACTTCTGTCGGTCTGAAATATCTCGAATCAATTGCAATAACTTCTTTTCCTGTTGACTTTAGCCTACCTTTTTCATAAATTCCTTTTCCTTCCCAAAATATTTCTTCACCTAAAACTTTAAAAGATTCTTCAATGAATTCTCTTACTGTATGATTTTCGTTTGTAGCTAAAACATAGTCATCGGGTTTATCATGTTGAAGTATTAACCACATTCCTTCAATGAAATCAGGCGCATAACCCCAATCTCTTTTTGAATCAAGATTTCCTAAAAGGAATGTATCTTTTATTCCCAAAATAATACTTGCAACATTGATGCTTATCTTCCTTGTTACAAAGGATTCTCCTCTCCGTTCGCTTTCATGATTAAAGAGGATACCATTACATGCGAATAAATTATATGCTTCCCTATAATTTTTAACTATCCAATATGCATATTGTTTCGCTATAGCATATGGACTTCTGGGAGAAAAGGGAGTATTTTCATTTTGGGGTATTTCCTGCACTTTCCCATAAAGCTCGGAAGTTGAGGCTTGATAGAATTTGGATACTATTGCTGTTTCTCTGATTGCATCAAGAAACCGTAAGGTGCCAATGGCATCTACTTCAGCAGAGTATTCTGGAATTTCAAATGAAACTTGAACATGACTTTGTGCCGCCAAGTTATAAATTTCATCTGGGTGCGTTCTCTCTAGAATACGATTCAGATTACTAGAGTCTGTTAAATCTCCATAATGAAGAAAAAGCTGTTGATGAAAAATATTTTTATCTGAGGTTAGATGATCAATACGTCCTCTGTTAAAAGAGCTGCTTCTGCGAACGATTCCATGCACCCTGTATCCCTTTTCAAGAAGAAATTCAGCCAGGTAAGAACCATCTTGTCCTGTAATCCCTGAAATTAATGCTGTTTTTTCAGTCATTTCAATTAATTAAAATGGATTAGTAATGTGTATTAAATACAAGAATATTTTACGATACGAATTGAGGTTAAGTCTCTCTTAATGTAATTAAAGTGATACTACGCAAGATATGTGTAATTGGTTTTTTGATTATATGGTTTTATGTGTAATTCCGTTTGAATAAATAAGATTTAGAAAGACTTTTCTGCATTTAAAAAAATAGCGTATTAAAACCAGATAAATTTTCGCAAATAGTAATGGTAATTTAAGCATTGGATAAAAAAATAAATAGTATGTACCTGAACCTTTAAAATGTTTTTTCAATAGACTTTCTGGGTCTTCTTCCATTATAAAAGTATGATTTTTTAATCGTAAAGAATAAATACTTCCAGGTAAAGAAGTATAAATTATGTATTTAAGAATAATTTCTTTTATTTTTGGATCATAGTTGTCTAAGATGCTAATAAAGTTATCTCCAAATACTTTTAATAAGTTATATCCACCTGAATTTCCATCCTGCATACCAATAACTGGTGTCTCAATTATTAAATTTTCATTGGATTGACTGATAGCGTTTAAAATTAATGGGACATGAACAAGATAAGTACCCATATATCGATCAAAGATTTCTTTGCTTACAAATCTTCTGTTTACAATATTCCCAGAAAGGTATGACACATAGTGGTTAATCCTGTTGAGAATTGATATGGAATTTTTAAAAATGGATATATTAATATCATTAATTGTATCTATATTTTTAGAGATACTGACTTGGGAAAGTTTTTGAGAATTTAAATAGATTACTCCATATTCTGAATTACTAATGATAGGAAGAATTTTCGATATTGCACCTGGGAAAAAAATATCATCATCGCTGAAGACCACAACATATTTACCATTCGATTTTAAATAACACTCTCTGAAGTTAAAATCCATTCCTTTGTTTACATCGTTTTTGAAGTATTTGATAGTTAATCCTTTGGATATATATTTTTGGACAATATCGTAGGTGTTATCAGTTGAACAATTGTCTGAGACGATAATTTCAATAACCGAAGGTTCCGATATGGCTTGAGGGTATAAATAGGATAAGCAGCGATCTAAATATTTTGCCCTGTTAAATGTGGGTATAGCAATCGAAAGTAGAATTTCTTTATTGATAGTTGTCATTTCAGCTAATTGTCAAAGTGATAGTGTTCTAACAAAATCTTAACGATCCGATCCGATGCTTTTCCATCGCCGTACGGATTATATTTGTTAGGTATATCATTTGAATTCTTTACATTCATTATTAGTTTTGAAGTTTCTGTAATTATTTTTTCTTCATCTGTTCCGACCAGTTTTATTGTTCCAGATAATAAACCCTCAGGCCTTTCCGTGACTTCCCGCATCACTAAAACTGGCTTTCCTAAACTGGGGGCCTCTTCTTGTACTCCTCCCGAGTCAGTTAAAATGATGTCTGCCCTGTTCATTAGGGCAACAAATGGCAAATAGGCTAAAGGTTTAATTAAGTGGATATTATTGTATTTTTTATTGTTTAGTATTCTATTTACAGGATCTTGAACATTTGGGTTAAGGTGGACTGGGTAAATAAAATGAACTTCAGGGAACTTCTCGGCTAATTTGGCTATTGCATTACAAATTGAATCAAAGCCAATCCCAAAGTTTTCTCTGCGATGACCAGTAATTAACACTATTTGATTGCCATTAAAAGAGTCTAAATTATTGTCGGGCAAATCAGGAATTTCCGGTGGGTTATTTTTTACTTTTTCTATTGCAATTAGCAGTGCGTCAATCACTGTATTTCCTGTTATATGAGTGTCTGTTAAGTTTATACCCTCCTTTATCAGATTAATTCTACTTTGTTTTGTCGGTGAAAAATGTATGGTGGTCAATTTTGAGGTTAGTACTCGATTAATTTCTTCAGGCCAAGGTGCGTAAATATTTCCAGTGCGTAAGCCTGCTTCTACGTGTGCTACTGGAATTTTATTGTAGAATGCTGTCAAAGCAGCACAAAATACTGTTGTTGTATCACCTTGAACAATTACCATGTCTGGTTTTTCATCTTTTAAATATTTATCAATAGCAGAAATTGCTTTAGCCGTAAATTCAGTTAAGGTTTGGTCTTTAACCATCAAATTTAGATCGACATCTGGTTCTATTTCAAAAATTTCAAGTACCTGATCAAGCATTTGGCGATGTTGTGCAGTAACACATACTTTACAATCAAATGATTCCGGATACTTTTTAAGTTCTAAAATAACGGGGGCAAGTTTAATGGCTTCAGGCCTTGTGCCGAATATCACAGAAATTTTTTTCATTTGAAATTTGTTAAAAAATAGTGTGTGTATTACACCTTTATGAAAATGTAACGCATTCTTCGATTAGCTGCAGTTATACCGATAGGAATAGAGGAGAAAATTTTGCAAACCAGTTCCGACTAGAAATATGTTATCTTATGGCAAAGGGAATTGCATTAGAAGTTCTTTAGCATAGCTGTAATACCCTTTTGAATTGTAAATTCAGGAATCCAGCTAAGAGAAATTAAATTAGAATTTTCCGCGCATGAGGCCATTATCTCATTTGGGCTGTATGGTAAAGATCCAAAACATAATTTTGAATTACTGTTGGTCATAGATTGTAACATTAATAAAAATTCTTTTATTGATAATGAATTGCCTGTACCAACTTGGAATTCTTGAAAATTTGGTATTATATCGTTTCGTTCTAGTATAACTTTGTACGCATTTACAACATCGTCAATATATATAAAATCTCTTGTTTGTTCTCCTAATGTCGTGTAAATATTTTTTTCATGCATTTTTAAACGAACAATCATTTGCGGAATAAACTTATCCGGAGCGTCACCAGGGCCATACATGTGAAATATTTTCATATTTACTAATTTGCATGGACCAGATAATAATTTAATCCATTCTAAAACCTGCTTCTTGGATAAAGTATAATCTGGTAGATAGGAGGAACTATATTTTGAGTCGTTAAAAAACGTATCGGTATTCAAAAACAATTGACAGTTGTATTTTCCCGCTAGTTCGTATAGTTTAACCGGTAGAATAATGTTTGTATTAATTAAGGCTTCAATCGGGTCATTGCTATTCCTCCGATAAATGGTTGCAGCATGGATTACAGCAAAGATAAGTTCCTCTTTGAATATCTGTTCTATATCATTCTTGGAAGAATATATCTTGAAGTCGTATTCTTCTAGACGAAACAGATTTTCCAATGAATATTCTATGCCAATAATGTTGTATTCTACTGAAAGTGCTTTTGCAAGGTGGCTTCCGAGAAAACCGTTGATGCCTGTAATAAGGATAGTCTTCATTTAGAGTTGAACTATACGAATTAAAACGAATGACACGAATTATTCCCAGTTGTCGGTAAATACTTGGTTCTCAGGTACTCCTTTGGTAATCAATCCTTGTTTGAAAGCTTTAATCATTGTTTGTGGGCCGGAGATAAAATAGCTGCTATTGGTGCCATTTTCATTGAATATGCTATGTATGTCAATGATGCCATCGGTATTCTCATATACCGATTTCACGAATTTATTTTCTGACGAATGACACGAATTAGTGCGACTTTCACGAATTTGGTGCATAAGGTTAAGCTCTTCGTTGTAAATATTGTACTCTTCTGACCGGAAGCCAAGATAAATACGGGGATTGGTATATTCGTTGAAGGATTCGTGAGTAAAGAGCGAGAGGTAAGGGGTGATTCCTGTTCCACCGGCGATAAATACTGTATTCGTTTTATTATGAGGTTGGATGAAAAGGGCGCCGTAGGGGAGTTTCAATGTAACCTGTTTACCTAGTTTCAATTCTTGTTGCATTCGGCTCGTAAATTGACCTTTAACTGCATAAGTGATTCTAATCAATTCTTCATTTGGGGCAGATTGCATGCTAAAGCAGCGTGAATCGGGCCATTGGCCGGTTGGATCGTATTCATCAATGGCCAGATGCAAAAACTGACCCGGGGCAAAGTTAAATGGCTTGTCAAGCGAACAAAACTCAATGGTGTGAACTCCATCAATGATACTTATGGAAGAAACTACTTCGGCTTGATATTTTTTGACAATAGCCATAATCTACTTTAACGAAGTAAAGAATTCATCAATAACACTTTTCGTATAATCAAACATGTCTTTTGTGAGCCCCGGATAGGTTCCAAGGAAAAAAGTGTTGTTCATAATAAAATCCGTATTGTTTAGGTGCTCAACTATGCGATAGTTTTTGTTAACAAATGCAGGTTGCTTGACTATATTTCCAGCAAAAAGGTTGCGGGTTTCAATTAGCTTTTCATTAAGGAATTGTGTGATTTCATCACGGGTAAACGGGCAATCATGTTTCAGTGTAACTATAAATGCAAACCAGGCCGGATCGGCGCCTTCTGTAGCCTTAGGAAGAATAAAATAATCAGGATATTTCGCGAAAATTCGAGTCCATTCGTTGAAATTAGATTTTCTTTTTTCACAGAATCCTGGTAGTTTATCTATTTGTGCACTTCCTATAGCAGCCTGCAAGTCGGTCATTTTTAAGTTATAACCAATCTCGGAATAAACATATTTATGATCATAACCATTAGGCAAGTTGCCAAATTGTTGCGAGAAACGTTTGCCACAGGTATTGTTTTCCCCACCGGAACAATAACAATCACGGCCCCAATCGCGGAAAGCGCGAACCAGGTTTGCTAATTGAGGATCATTCGTACATATTGCGCCGCCTTCTCCGGTGGTGATGTGGTGTGCAGGGTAAAAAGAGATGGTTGAGAGATGACCGAATGTGCCTGTTTTCTTTCCTTTATATGCACTACCAAATGCATCGCAATTGTCTTCAATTACCCACAGATTATGTTCATTGGCCAATTGCATCACAGCATCAATATTAAATGGATTGCCCAAAGTGTGTGCAATAAAAATGCATCTGGTTTTTTGAGAAATGGCTTTACGCATCATTTCTACATTAATATTGTAGGTCGGAATATCAACATCTACGAATACCGGAATTAAACCATACTGGATGATAGGTATAACAGTGGCGGGAAAACCTGCAGCTACAGAAATTACTTCATCACCGGGCTGAAGCCTTTTTTCGCCCAGTTTATCAGAAGTTAAAGCTGCAAATGCAAGCATATTAGCGGAAGATCCTGAGTTGGTTAGCAATACATGCTCTATGGCAAGAAATTCGGATATCTTTTCAGCAAAAGCTTCAGTGAACCTGCCTTCAGTCAGCCAGAAATCAAGGGAAGCTTCTACTGCGTTAATCAATTCCTGTTGATCGAAAACTCTTCCGGCATAATTCACCTTAGTTTTTCCTGGTACGAAATCAGGTTTTACGAACTTTGCTCGATAATATTCAGTTGTTTTTTGAATTATCTCCTGACGAATTGCTTTATAATTACTCATTTGCTAAGATTACTTCAATCTTAATTTATTTATTCTGCAAAAAATATTTATCAATCTGACTGAGACAGACTTCCCTCATATCATTATTGCATTCGTAAGCCTTGGTCCAATTCACAATCATTTGAAGTGTGGTTTCAATATTCCACCTGGGATTCCAGTTTAGCAGAGCTCTCACTTTTGAACAATCCAACTTCAGGTAATTTGCTTCATGCGGCTGAGGATTACTGTCTAATTCATAGGCAGCGCCATTTCCCCAAAGCTCACAAATTTTATTAGTAATCCATTCAACATTTTTAGCGTCACTATCATCAGGACCGAAATTCCATGCTTCAGCAAAAGTTGGACCGGCAGAGTATAGTTTCACGCACAATGTAAGGTAACCGGATAACGGTTCGAGTACATGTTGCCAGGGTCGAATGGCATAAGGACTGCGGATTTTCACTTTCTCTCCATGCATGATGGCCCGGATAAAATCCGGTATAAGCCGGTCGTCGGCCCAGTCGCCCCCGCCTATAACATTTCCGGCACGTGCAGAAGCCAGAACAACACCATGAATCTTGTATTCTTTAGGATTGAAAAAGGAACTTCTGAAAGAGGATGTTACCAATTCCGAGCAACCTTTGCTGTTCGAATAGGGGTCATAACCACCCATGGGTTCATTCTCACGGTAGCCCCAATGCCATTCCTTGTTATCGTAGCATTTATCAGTGGTAACATTGAGAATTGCCTTCACGCTGCCTACCTGCCTGACAGCATCCAGCAGATTCACAGTTCCCATCACATTAATTTCATAAGTTTCCCGTGGATTCTTATAAGACTCCTTCACAAGCGCCTGAGCGGCCATGTGGATGATAACCTCCGGCTGTATTTCTTTGAGCGTTTTTAGTAACAGTTTGTAATCCCTGATATCTCCGATGGTAGAATAAACAAGTTGGTCAACATTGGCCAGTTCGTATAAACTTGGGGTGGTATAGGGTTTTAATGCATAGCCATATACATCAGCACCAAGCCAGTGCAGTAATATTGATAACCACGAACCTTTAAATCCGGTGTGCCCGGTGATAAAAACCTTACGACCTTTATAGAAATCGCCAAACAAAGTTTCTTTTACCATTTGATCCATGGTGCTTTATTATTTTCGATTAATTCTTCCAGTTGGCTTTTGTCACGTTGTGTGTCCATTGGTTTCCAGAAACCTTCATGTTTATAGGTATAGAGTTGACCTTCATGGGCTAAACATTCGAGGGGTTCTCGTTCGAAAATGATCTGTTCGCCATCGGGAATAAATTTGAATACTTCAGGCTGGCAAACAAAAAACCCGGCATTGATCCATGCACCATCTCCTTTAGGTTTTTCCTGAAATGAAAGTACTTTTTGTTCGTCATTTACAATTAATGAACCATAGCGACCTTCGGGCTGAACGGAAGTCATGGTAATTGCTTTCCCATGTCTTTTATGGTACGAAATCAAATCGTTGATATTTACATCAGAAACTCCATCACCATAGGTAAGCATAAATGGTTCGTTTCCTACATAATCCTTCACCTTTTTTATGCGACCACCGGTCATGGTATCAACCCCTGTATCAATAAGAGTGACCTTCCAGGGTTCAGCATTATTTTTATGGTACTCAATCGAATCATTTGCCATATCCACAGTCATATCCGCCATATGCCTGTAATAATTGGCAAAGTAAGATTTTATCATATAACCTTTATAACCGCACAGTATCACAAATTCATTAAACCCATACGAAGAATATATTTTCATGATATGCCACAGAATTGGTTTGCCACCAATTTCAATCATTGGCTTGGGTTTTAATGTAGTTTCTTCAGATAGGCGTGAGCCAAGGCCACCGGCGAGGATGAGGACTTTCATTTGGTTATGATTAACATATAAATTAATGTGTTTATTTGAAAATTAATTTTAATCCATGAACTGGGTTTATGGCATCATAAATTTCTTATCTCATCAGGTACTAAATATGCATTCATAATGGTATGAGATTCTTTATTTGATGATAACACCTTGTAACATATTATTAATAAGTATGTAACGAATGATCATAAAAGCTGAATACCAGTTATCTTGATTGATATTCCTGCAATAACATTCTGGAGAGGACTTAGGGTTGAGAATTCTCCTCTGGCTTTCTGACTTTCCTTTCTATTACCGCCTTCCGGAAACGCTGGTAGAAGAAGGAGAAAGCAATCAGGAATCCACCAAGAATGAAGAGAACGATGATCCTGCCATATTCACCTAAAAACGCAAAATCAAAAACAAGGATCTTTACCAGCGCTGCAAGGAGTAACATGACCGAAAGCCGGGGGATAAACCGGCTCTTCCGGATCAATCCCAAACCGATCAGCAGGAGTGAAACAATGAGCAGGATGATCGACCAGGGCAAGTGATGATTTTGTGAAACCATCTCAGAAATCTTAACCTTTGCGGTATAACCGAAAAAGACCGTAAGATGATCGTATTCCATCAAGACCAAAGAGAGACATAAACCGATTGCATAAGTATGTAATGCACGCATCATGAACCTTTGGTTTATCCAGCTCTTCCTTAAATAGTAGTAGAAAAGTGCGATCAGTCCGGGGAACAACGGAAGCAGGAAGTAATGGGCGATAAAGCAGGAGACATACACATAATCGCTCTGCAACCCCATGTTCCGGATCGCGACAATGGATGAATTTACCAGCAGGGGATATGCCGGCAGTGTGAGCGCGGCCATCACAAAGACCGGACTTTGAAGCGACGACTTCTGCATTTCCAGAATGGGTATCAGGATAATCAAAAACAGGCAAGTAAATGAGAACCAGCTCAGCAGCATTGCCTCTTGAACCGGAAAAAGCATTGAGAAGAGGAAATGCCAGCACCAGAAGCCGGAAATGTAAAGCAAGACGATGAAGAGGATGTTCAAAATCATACGGTACCTTCTCCGGGAGAACCATTTCCCCGGAATAGGCGTTTCCAGCTTCTTTATCATCCTGTGATTGAAGAAGAGGGCAAACACTGTAAAAACCCCACACTGAAAACCGTTATAAAAAAGCGTCCGGTCCAATGGGAACGCGCCTGCATAAAGTCCGGGAAAATACAGGATGATCCATTTATAAATGAACATCACAGTCATGATTACCACCAAACCAATGGAGACCATCAGCGCCGACCTGTTCTTTGCATATTTTGAGTAGAAAACCAGCAACACAGAAAAGACAGAGGTAAAAAGAATTACATAGTTCTGATGGGCCCATAGCGGAAAGATCATGCTGAAGAGAAAGATCGTCAGAAAAACATAGGGATTCCTGAAGAGATCCGGATTTAGTTTCGGCGAAAAATAAAGAAGCGTTCCGGTAAACAGGGCAAGGATCATAGTATAGAGTCCCTGGAGATCCTGATAACCGAATTTCTGAAGCACAAAGAGCATCGATCCCCAGTAAAAGAGTGTATTGACCAGCATCAGAAGCGTTGCCACCAGTTCATAGATCACATTCTTTCGGCTCAGGTTGATTACAAGCCCGGATATAAAAAAGGTGATGTAAAAAAGGGACGAAATAATAATATAGGTTGAAACAAGATCACCCGAATCTCTCACCAGAAAGCGGCGCATCCAGAAAATAGCTATCAGCAGGATGGAAAGGAATGATTGTAAATAGAAGGGAATCAGCTTGCCGGTCTTGAAACAAAGGAGGAGAATCAGCCCGGTGAAAAGAAGAAGAAAAAGGAAATCCTGGTAGTAATGCCAGGCATAATTATTGATGAGGAAGAGAAAAGAAATATAAAACAGGAGAATGATCAGCAACTGCAGGGAACCGTTTCTCTGTTTGTAAGCATGCAAAAGGGGAAGAATACACAGGGCAAGCGTGATGGCCATCGCTATCCAGAGCGTCGGGTAACATGTCGTAAAATCTATGAAATAATTACTGAGAACTTTGATATGGACTGCAAAGACCCAGAAGGTGCCTGCTATGGCTGATATCCGTGCAAAAGTCGGATGTTGGTTGTTAAGGAAAAATGGCAATGCCAGTATTATGAAACCTGGCAAAAGTTGGATCAAAACCTTCCAGCCATTAATTGAAAAGATAGTGGCGTCGACTGTTTGTTCCGGTCCGGCAGATGTAAAGAAAGAGAGGATTGTAGAAAGCAAAGATTGTCCTGGACTTATCAGACGAATCAGAAACACCGCCCCGGCAATAAAGAATGCAATTCCAAGAATCCTGAAAAAATACTGTGTTATAAATTTCTCAGCTTTTTTAAAAGATGACCGGTTTTTCACGTGCGTTTTTGAACTACGCCTTCTATGGTGCCGGGATGGGTGGTGGTGGGGGTCTGTCATTGTTTAAGTGATGAAGTGATGCAGTGACGGAGTGAATGGTGAATGGTGAGAGGTGAATGGTGAATGGTGAGTGGTGAGTGTGGGTGTGGGTACTATTTTTTGGGTTTGTTTTTCAGGTATTTGATCAGGCCGAGAAGTTTCTTTTTAGTCGATTCAATTTTTGGTAAAATATCGAGGGTTCCTATGAATCCCAAATCCCGGGATAATAATATTTGTGTTTCCAGTTCAGAGAGAGAACCAAGTGAGATATATAGAAATTGAATGAACTCTTTATCACTGCTTCTGGCAGCGCCTTCAGCAATATTTGATGGTACAGAAACCGATGCTCTTCTGATCTGGGAGGTAATTCCATACAATTCGTCTTTGGGAAAACTTTTTGTCAGAAAATACACCTCTTTCGCAAGAAGCATTGATTCTTTCCAAACATCCAACTCTTTATGATCCATAAATTTTTATTCTTTTCACCTCTCACTATTCACTTTTCACATTTTATAATCCAAAACTTCTTTTTTCCTATTCACTATTCACCACTCACCATTCACTTTTTTCAGCTTCGCCTGGTCAGCGGTCTGCAGTTTTCCCCTGCCTGCCTGCAGGTTCTTTCATTGAACAACCCTTATTCAACCATTGAACAACCATTGAATAACCCTTATACAACCATTGAAGGCGCTATGTTGAATTGTTGCATGAAATAGCAATTAAATGCTAAAAAGTGCTAAAAGTGTCAAAACGCATTTTATTGTAATACCTTTTTCAGATGAACATGATTAAGAGGTACAAACTTTAAAATCAAACATCATGGAAACACAGTATCAAAATCAAAAGGTGCTTGCTGATTTAGGTAAACGCTTGCAGCGCATCGAAGAAAAACTGGACGATAAAAATCCGTCCAAAAACGACTGGCTCGATAACCAGGAGATCTGTCAGCGACTCCACATCTCAAAACGAACCCTCGACAGCTACCGCAAACGTGGATTGCTGCCCTACAGCAAGATCGGGGGGAAAGTGTACTGCCGCGTTAGCGACATCGACGATTACCTTACCACCCATATCGTAAGGAAGGAGGGACGGCTATGAAAACACGTGTAGTTAAAAACTGGAAAACCTCCCTGCTCGGCCTTGTGCTGTTCATAGTATCTATCGCGATGCTTTACTTGAAGATCCTCACAGGGGGAGAGTTTATCGCCCTGCTGCCCACCTCCGTCGGACTGCTTTGTGTACCGGATAGTATTTTTAAACGTGACGCGTGACAAAAAAATCAAACGTTAAAAGTAAGATAAAATGGCAACCTTTGAACTATATGTAAACAGACTCCTCGCTCTTGAGGGTGGTTATTCGTTCGATAAGTTTGATCGGGGCGGGGCGACCAACATGGGTGTTACGCTTTCGACCTGGCGCGGTGTGGGGTACGATAAGGATGGCGACGGCGATATTGATCCCGATGATCTCCTGTTGTTAACCCGCAACGATGTAACCAGGGTCGTGCGGAATTTCTACTGGAACCGGTGGAGGGCCGATGAAATTGCAAGTCAGCCCGTGGCCGAAATTGTGGTCGATTGGTTCTGGGGCAGCGGCAAATGGGGCATCGTGATTCCTCAACGAATACTCGGTGTTGAACCCGACGGGCTTGTCGGCAACGTAACGATCACTGCCGTTAATCAGGCCAATCCAATCGAATTTCACCAACAGGTTTTCGAACACAGGTTACTATTTATTAAACAAATCGTGCGAAACGATCCTTCCCAATCCCGCTTTGAAAAAGGCTGGATCAACCGGTTAAACCAATTTAAGTATCAATAATTTAAAAAATAAGCTATATGAAAACGCTCAGTAATAAACATTTAAAACCAGGCGGTGTAACTATGAATTTCGTCACGCGTCACGCGTCACGCGTCACGCCTTTTTCCTCAATCATCCCTGCATTGCTCTTCCTTCTGTTAACCTTATTGACGGCTTGTTCGGCAGAGCGCCGTCTCGAGCGCCTGGTCGCGCATCACCCCGAACTGCAGGTAACCGATACACTGCTTATCCGCGACACCATTACCCGGGCCCCTGTTGTGATAGACACTGCACTGGCGCTCATCAACCTTACCGACACCGTGGTCATATCCCGCGACCGGCTCGAACTCAAGCTGTTCAAAGTACACGACACCATCCATGTAATGGGTAAATGCAAAGCCGACACGATCGTACGCGAACTGCGGATACCCGTGGAGAGGATCAAACTTGTGAAAGAAAAGGGAAATGTGCTCGGCAAACTATTGTGGGTTTTGGTGGCGTTGGGGGTTGTTGCAATACTTTATAAAATCGTAACGCGTAACGCGTGACGCGTGACAAAACCTGAAACCTGAAACCTTGAACTTTGAACCTTGAACTTGGAACTTAAAAAAATATTTGTACAAATATCAACCAGGTCCCGGCCAGGACCGCATTTATTCACCTTTTAATACTTAAAACTATGTCAACAACAAATGATTTAACCAAGAATTACAGTGGAATTTTTGGAAACATGGTGATCGCGCGAAACCGCAATGGAAAGACGATCATTACCATTCCGCCAAAGAGGCCGGTAACGGACCCGACCGAAAATCAGATCAACGCGCGCAGGAAGTTTCAACTTGCTTCGCGCTATGCCAAGGCTGTCCTGCAGGATCCGGATAAACTGGCGGCCTATACCGCGAAGTCGCGCGACGGCTTATCACCTTACATTCTGGCGCTGACCGATTACCTCAAGCCGCCGTTTGTCGATCAGATCGATGCATCGGGTTATCAAGGCAACCCCGGCGACAAGATCGGTGTTACCGCGATCGATGATTTCGAACTGACCGAAGTGACTGTTAAAATCGTTGATGCTGCCGGCGCCCTGATCGAACAAGGCCCGTGTGTGTTTAACCTGACAACCGGTAACTACGACTTCACAGCCACTATTGCGGTACCAAATCTCGTTGGCGTGACCATCATCGCCAAAGCCACCGATACCCCCGGCCATTCGGCCGAGTTGGCTATTACCCTTTAAATAGGGACAACCATTCTCTTTTTCATGACCAAGGGGGCTGCAGCAATGTGGTCCCCTTTTTTGTTTCAGGTTCAAAGTTCAAAAGTATTAAGTGAGGAAGTGTTAAGTGATTAAGTGTTAAGTGTGAAGTGATGAAGTTTTAAGTGTTAAGTTTTAAGTGTTAAGTAGTAAGTGAGGAAGTCGGTGGTCTGCGGTTGGCGGTTATCGGTCTTTCACTTTGGTCTTCAATTCGTCTATTTTCAATATATTTTTTCTGATCCAAAATTTCAGCAATGGGTCTGTAAGGGCGGGCTGGTTTGAAGTCATGGTGATATGTCCGGCAC
>JADGPY010000429.1 GCA_017882205.1 Chitinophagaceae bacterium | reverse complement strand
GCTGCAATAGCTTGTTGCCAGTGGCTGATTGAGCAACATTTAACCAATTTGCCTTTTACAATATTCTGTGGCAAGGGAAATAATGGAGGAGATGGATTAGCCATTGCAAGGATCCTCCATCAAAGTGGATGTACCGTTTCCGTATACATTCCGGAATCAGCTAAAAAAGGAAGTGAAGATTTTGAAATAAATTTTAGCCGGCTCCAATCTGTGTGTTCAAATATTCACTTCTTCTCATCAACTAAGGATTTTCCTATTCCAGGAGAAAAAGATATTATACTTGATGCATTATTTGGCACCGGGTTGAATAAACCACTAGATGGAATAATCTCTTCTCTGATCGATCATATTAATGGATTTAAGAACAGGGTTATTTCAATCGATCTACCAAGTGGCCTGTTTGTAGATACTACTTCTATTGGCAATAAAATTGTAAAGGCAACAGATACCCTTACTTTTCAGGCTCCAAAATTATGTTTCATGATGGCCGAAAATGCACCTTTCATTGGTAATGTAACCATTCTTCCCATTGGATTACATAAGGATTTTCTACTGCAGGATAGTTCATTCGAAATGGTTGACCTCAACATTATTAAAGGCATTTATAAACCTCGTAGTGCTTTTAGCCATAAAGGCAACTATGGCTATGCCTGCATAATTGCTGGTAGTCAGGGTATGATGGGCGCAGCAATACTAGCCACCAGGGCATGCCTTAAAAGCGGCGCAGGGAAAGTTCTTTGTGTCACTCCAAAGAAAGGATACGCCATCATGCAGATCTCTGCCCCTGAAGCAATGACTACAATTTCAGGTAATACCTTTATCAAAGAGATCCCTGCTATGAATTCAAAGGATTCTATTGGTATCGGACCAGGGATTGGAATACATGGATCCCATATTAAACTATTATCCGCGTTATTTGAAGAATGCCAAAAACCGCTGGTAATAGATGCGGATGCATTGAACATAATCTCCGGACATAGGAAATTGCTTCAGGCAATACCGCCGAACTCAATAATTACGCCTCATCCTAAGGAATTTGACAGGTTATTCGGAGAATCAGAAAATGATTTTGAAAGAATGCAAAAAGCATTGCAAAAATCAAAGGAACATAAAATTTACATTGTGCTAAAAGGACATCATACATTGATCACTACCCCATCTATGAAGGGCTATTTTAATTCAACTGGCAATCCGGGAATGGCAACAGGTGGAAGCGGGGATGTTTTAACCGGAATTATTACGGGCCTGCTTGCTCAGCGATATCCAGCCCTTGAAGCATCTTTGCTGGGTGTTTATCTTCATGGTCTTTCTGGAGATATTGCTGCAGAAAAGATGTCGCAGGAAGCAATGCTCGCAGGGGATATTATTCATTATTTGGGTGATGCTTTCAAACAATTACGATGAGTTTTAGTAATTTCGCAGTCATGGGTGCAGAATATTTTACAATAACGAAAAAGAACTGGCAGGTTTGGGAAGACAAGACTTTTCGCTATAAATTGGTTGGATGGTTTATTATTCTTGTGTCAATACTTGTCTACCTGCCCTTCTTTTTTCAATATATTGAACAAAGAAATGGCATTTCGTTGACTGACCCTTTACTGGATATGTTGACTCCAACAGATCTTTCTGTACCGATCTTTTTAATAATATGGACAAGTGTTTTGCTTATGCTACTAACTTTTATTAGAGATGCAAATATTTTACTAAATTCCATAGCTGCCTACTGTATTCTAACCATTTTTAGATTGACCATGATATATTTTATTCCACTTGAACCACCAATTGGACTGATAGAATTAAAAGATCCGTTGAGCAATACTTTCTATGGGGCTTCATTTATTACTAAAGATCTCTTTTTTTCGGGGCATACTTCTACCCTATTCCTAATCTTTTTGATCCTGGACAATCAAAAATTAAGGATGTTTTCTCTTATAGGAACCTGCATAGTTGGGTTTCTTTTACTTTTGCAACACGTACATTACACGATCGATGTTATATTTGCATTCCCCTTTGCGTTTATAAGTTATTTATTAGCAAAGAAAATTGTTTGATACTCATATATATAATGACGATTCATATGACCATCGAAAAATCCGATTTTGCAGACGAAAAAAATATTACTTTTAGAAAACTAAATCTACCGATGTGAATCGAAACGTTCTTAAAAAGGAGGTGCACCTTCCTGATTTTTACCTAACCGATAAAATTACCGAGGAGCATATTGCATTCTTTAATATGCACGGGTTTATCCGTTTCAAGAATTTTGTTTCGAAGGAAACTGTTGCATCTTTCATTAAGGAAGCAGAGAACATTGAAAGAAAATGGCTTGAAGAAGGAGTAGAAAAGGTAAATGGGGTTCCATTAAAATTTGGTGAAAACTCGGATGGGAAGAAAATGATTAACAGGATGGCCTTTCTTTCGTTACAAAGTGATGTATTGCATAAGTTTTTACAGGATCCAAGGTTAGAATCACTTACAAAATTGCTCTATCCCTCTGAAGGTAGGATAGCAGAAGATGAGAAGGATGGATTGGTGATGAATCATTATGTTAGGACTCCTAAAAGCACATTTACGAGGATGGGATGGCATACAGATAGCCCACGCGACCTATTTCTGGGTCAAAAGATAATGCCCATGTTGAATGTTGGCTTACATCTGGATGATTGTCCATTTGTTAATGGTGGATTGCGGGTTCTACCAGGCACACACAAACAAAAAATGATGAGTTTGCTTTTTAGAAAAAAGTATTTTATAGATAACAATCCTGATCCTAAAGAAGTTGGCTTCGATATCGAAGCTGGAGACCTTACAGTCCATCATGGAAGTATCTGGCACCGCGTTCAGGCATCCAGTAAATTTGGGGAAGAAAGTAGAAGGAGAGTGATGTATTTTCCTATTGTAACAGGAAAATATAGTCCAAAACAGAAAGATAGTAAAACCCCATTCTATCATCGGTTTACAAAGAAAGTACTCAATTAATTCTTTTAATTTATCAATATGCCATATGCGCTTGTAACTGGTGCCAGTAAAGGAATTGGCAAAGCAATCGCTTTGGAATTAGCGAAGTATAGTTATGATATTTTGCTTACCGCCCGCTCAGCTGATCTTTTAAAAGCTGCGGCTGATGAGATTAAAGAAAAATACCCGGTAAAAGTAGCATTTCTCGCGCTTGACCTCTCTTTGTCGAAGAGTCCTCAAAATCTACATAATTGGTGTATTGAACACAACTATGATGTTGAAGTGCTGGTAAACAATGCTGGTTTTGGCCTAAGTGGGCCGTTTGATTCAGTTAAACCAGAAGAGAATGCCAGTATGCTTCAGTTGAATGTTATTGTTCCAACCTTACTCTGCCAGTTGTTTGTTCCATTGCTCAAAAATAAAAAGCAAGCTTATATCCTCAATATTATCAGCTCTGCAGCTTACCAGGCGGTTCCGTTATTATCAATCTATTCAGCTTCAAAAGCTTACTTGCTTAATTTTACGAGGGCACTTCATCATGAATTAAAGAAAACCAATATTTCAGTAACTGCCGTATCTCCCGGACCGACCGATACAGATTGGATCCATACTGCAAGGGTTACCGGAAAAGCATTAAAAGTAGCAGGAAAAGTGCATATGCAACCTTCAGAAGTGGCCAGGATTGCGGTAAAAGCTATGTTTAGAAAGAAAATTGAAGTGATTGTAGGAATGATGAATCAGGCTGGTGCATTTTTTGCCTGGCTCCTTCCCAAAAAATTTGTTGAAAGAACGGCATCTAAGATGTATGAGTAGAGCTATCAGGTATCAGGAAACCCGTTTTTGCTGATACCTGAAACCTGATACCTGAAACCTGATATTAAGAACTGGTTTTTTCTCCCTATTTTTGCCGACCAAAATTATAAGTAATAACCTTATGGACAATTTGATTTATATAATACCTTTTATGGGTTTAGTGGGTTTGGCCTACACCTTCATAAAGTTTGCATGGGTTTCAAAACAGGATGCCGGAAATGATAGGATGAAGGAGATTAGCACATACATTGCAGAGGGTGCTATGGCGTTTTTAAGAGCTGAATATAAAATACTTACCTACTTTGTTATCATAGGAGCCTTATTGCTGGGTTTAATGGGGTTCACCAATTCGAATAGCCACTGGAGCATAGCAGTTGCTTTCATTTTAGGTGCTTTTTTCAGTGCACTTGCAGGATATATAGGAATGCGTGTAGCCACTAAAGCTAATGTGAGAACCGCACAAGCCGCGCGAACAAGTCTTTCAAAAGCATTAAAGGTGTCGTTTACAGGAGGCAGTGTAATGGGACTTGGAGTTGCAGGATTAGCTGTTTTAGGATTGGGAGGCTTATTTATTGTATTAAAAGCAATTTTTGCTCCTCATTCCGGGGTTAATACTCTAGAGATGGAGCGTACCATTGAAATATTAACAGGTTTCAGCCTTGGTGCTGAGAGTATTGCTCTGTTTGCCCGGGTTGGTGGGGGTATTTATACCAAAGCCGCTGACGTTGGGGCAGATCTCGTTGGTAAAGTAGAAGCGGGTATTCCTGAGGATGATCCTCGCAACCCTGCTACCATTGCAGATAATGTTGGTGACAATGTGGGAGATGTTGCAGGTATGGGTGCTGATCTTTTTGGATCTTATGTCGCGACAGTGCTTGCAAGTATGGTTCTGGGAAGAGAAACATTTTCTGCCGACCGGTTTGGTGGGATGGCTCCAATATTATTACCAATGCTTATAGCTTCAATGGGCATATTATTTTCTATCATAGGAACTTTTTTTGTAAAGATTTCCGACGATTCCGGGCTCCATACTACTGTAGTACTGAAAGCCATGAATATGGGTAACTGGGGTTCGATTGTATTAACAGCTATTGCTTCCTACTTTTTAGTAAGTTGGCTATTGCCTGATACTGAAATGATCCTTCGCGATCATCATTTCACTAAGAACGGTGTATTTGGTGCTATAGCCATAGGACTTGTTGTAGGCACGTTAATGAGCTTAATCACTGAATATTATACTGCCATGGGTAAACGCCCGGTGGTAAGTATTGTCCGTCAATCTTCAACTGGTCATGCAACAAACATCATTGGAGGATTAGCTGTAGGCATGGAAAGCACTTTATTACCAACACTGGTGCTGGCTTCAGGTATTTATATGTCCTATTGGTTTGCGGGATTATATGGTGTAGCCATAGCTGCAGCAGGAATGATGGCTACCACCGCTATGCAATTAGCTATTGATGCATTTGGACCGATAGCTGATAATGCAGGGGGTATTGCCGAGATGAGTGAATTACCAAAAGAGGTTCGTGAGAAAACAGATATTTTGGATGCTGTGGGTAATACTACAGCGGCTTCAGGTAAGGGCTTTGCAATAGCGTCTGCAGCACTTACTGCGCTTGCATTATTTGCCGCATTTGTGGGCATTGCTAAGATCGATGGAATCGATATTTATCGTGCTGATGTATTAGCTGGCTTATTTGTCGGTGGAATGATACCCTTCATATTTTCATCTCTGGCCATACGTGCTGTAGGTCAGGCCGCGATGGCAATGGTTGAAGAAGTGCGCAGGCAGTTCAGAACAATACCAGGTATCATGGAAGGGACAGGGAAACCTGAATATGACAAATGTGTAGCCATATCCACTGATGCATCTATCAGGAAAATGATGTTGCCAGGATCGATTGCATTATTATCTCCTCTAATTATAGGATTCATTTTTGGCCCCGAAGTGCTCGGAGGCTTCTTAGCCGGTGCAACAGTATGTGGTGTGTTGATGGGGATGTTTCAAAACAATGCAGGTGGTGCATGGGATAATGCTAAAAAAACTTTTGAAAGGGGTGCGGTGATAAATGGGGAAACCTATTATAAAGGCTCGGAACCTCATATGGCTTCTGTAACCGGGGATACAGT
>JADGPY010000095.1 GCA_017882205.1 Chitinophagaceae bacterium | reverse complement strand
GCATTGGATATTATTGATAATCCGAAAGATGCTGTAATTAATGCTCCTATAGAAGGGGCTGTTATTGAGAACCCTATACAAAAATAGTAGATGAAGGAATCCTCTTCAAAAGAAAATATATTAAGAAAAATAAGACAGGGGCTGAGTAATCCGTCACCTGTGCCTTTTCCAAGAAGTGAAGGAAATAATTCTGTATTCCAACCTGCATCTGAAGAAATGGAAGTTCACTTTGCAAAAGAGTTTACACATTTACTTGGCAAATTTGCTTTTTGTATGAGTGAAGATGATCTTGCCAATCAATTACATGGATTGATAAAACTGAGAAATTGGAAAAATATTTATTGCGTGGAGAGTCAATTGATGAGTTTAGTTTCAACTGCTGCACCTTTTCCAATCAATCAATCCAACCTTGCTGATTGCGATGCATCAATTACTTCCTGTGAATATTTAATTGCCCGTACCGGCAGTATCGTTATGAGCAGTGCTCAGCAAAGTGGACGCACGGTGAGCGTATATGCCCCTATCCACATTTGTATAGCGTATACTGATCAGCTTGTTTATGATATTAAAGAAGGATTGCAATTACTAAAAGAAAAATATGCGGATAATATCCCATCAATGATCACTTTTGCAACAGGTCCGAGCCGCACTGCTGACATTGAAAAATCCCTGGTTGTAGGCGTTCACGGTCCAAAAGAATCTTATGTCTTTCTGCTCGACAGACCAGAACCGGTGAAGTAATGATAGCAGCGGGTTCCAATAATACGAATGAAGATTTTGCTTAAACCGGCCACTTAAAAATAAAATCTAAGAAACTGCCCTTTGCAACTTATCCCTGGCAAAAAAGTCTACTTTCTTTCCGATTTTCACCTCGGCGCACCTGATCATGCATCAAGCCTGGTAAGGGAAAAACGCATTGTTAAATTCCTTGATTCAATAAAAAATGATGCTTCAGTAATCTTCATTGTAGGCGATTTGTTTGATTTTTGGTATGAATACAAAACCGTGGTCCCAAAAGGTTTTGTACGAATACTGGGTAAACTTGCAGAACTTTCGGATGCCGGAATTGTAATACATTTCTTTGTAGGCAATCATGATATGTGGATGAAGGGTTACTTTGAACTGGAACTTAACATCAAGGTTTTTCATCATCCTGAAATATTTGAATTTAATGATAAGAAATTTCTTGTAGGTCATGGTGATGGGCTTGGCCCCGGGGATCATAGGTATAAAATGTTAAAGAAAATTTTCAGGAATAAATTTTCACAATGGATATTTGGGATTTGGCATCCCCGAACTGGTATTGGAATGGCAAACTATTTTAGCAGGAAAAGCCGGGCTGCAACCGGCCAGTATGACGAACAGTTTTTAGGTGAGGGAAAGGAATGGTTGATTATTTATTCGAGAGAAAAATTACAAAAAGAGCACTACGATTATTTTATTTTCGGACATAGGCATTTCCCCATAGATTTCAGGTTGAACGACGAAAGCAGGTATATTAATCTTGGAGATTGGATTAAATATTTCAGCTATGCTGTTTTTGATGGAATAAACCTGGAATTAAAGTATTACAAAGATTGAAACAATTTTTTTATACAACAATTCGTTGTCTCATTTTATTGGTCCTGACCAGTAAGGAAGGATATGCTCAAATGGATTCCGGTTTTCATTTCTTTAGCAAGTACAATTATAATATAGTTTCTTTCACCGTCAGCAATATTGGAGAATTTTATTTTATTAACAAAGATAACCAACTTAAGAAATTTAATGAGAAAGGTGATTCGGTAGGTGTTTTTAATGAGGTTACAAAATATGGCCAGTTGTCCTTTGTAGAAGCAGATAATCCATGGAGGACCATTTTATATTATAAAAATTTTTCCACCATTGTATTACTGGATAAATATCTAAAAGTGCTGACGAGTATCAATCTTCGTAAGATGAATATTTTCAGGGTGAAGGCTGTCTCTGCATCTTATGACAATAATACCTGGGTATTTGATGAACAGGAGAGTAAATTAAGAAAGATTAATGATGATGGAAAGGTTCTGATGGAAACAGTAGATCTCAGGACCATATTTGATTCTGTTCCTTCACCCGAGCAAATTATAGATAGGGATGGATTCGTCTATCTATATGATCCGCTGAAAGGTCTATATATTTTTGATTATTATGGCACATTCAAAAACAGGCTTACTTTCCTTCACTGGAAATATGTGTCCGTGATGGGTAAATTCATTTATGGTTTTGATGACAACTATCTATTTAGTTATAATATAGGATCTCTTAACTTAATCCAATATCCTCTTCCTTCAAATTTTAAGGATTATACTTCTTTAAAAATTAGTAATAATAAAATTTACTTATTGAAGAATAACCAGCTGGAAGTATTTACATTGAGATGAGACCCGCCTCACAAACTACTCTTCAATTCAAGCAAAAATGATTTCAGCCTTTGGAGTGATTCTATCATCTCAAATTTTTGGGATGCATTTTTATTGTTGCGCAGAAAATCTTTAGCTCCCTCAATTGTATATTTTCTTTCACGAAGTAAATGATGGATCAGCTTTAGGTTTTTAACATCTTCGGGCCGGAAGAACCGATCACCTTTCGCATTTTTTTTTGGCTTTAAAATATCGAATTCGTTTTCCCAATATCGTATGAGTGAGGGATTTACTTTGAACATTACAGCAACATCGCCAATAGCATAGTACATTTTTTGGAAAAGAACTTCATCTTCGGGTATTTCAACCAGGTCGGCTTCTACGCTTTGTTGCTTAAGGCTTTTCCTGCCCCTGGTAGATTTTGTCTTCTGCACCTCAATAACACTTGCCTCCGTTGCCTTTTTTTTAGCAGCCGCCTTTTTTTCAGGAGAATCTTCATTGAAGTCAAATGTAATTTGCGATAATGCCATATTTAATCGAGGCTTTTTGCGCTGCCTGTTGCTGCTTTTTTCAATAGCCTGTCAAATTGCTCAGGCGTAAGATCATTATAAAAAAAGTATACCGGGTCCACTTCAACACCATTTACATGAACTTCGTAATGGCAATGAGGTCCGGTGCTTTTACCACTACTTCCGACCCAGCCTATTAATTCACCACGTTTTACTTTTTGTCCTTCACTTACTTTAATTTTCACCATGTGTCCATATAAGGTTTCATATCCATAGCCATGGTTAATGATTACATGGTTGCCAAAACCACCGGCTGAAAAGGCTGCCGTTTCTACCTCCCCGTTACCTGTAGCATAAATTGGTGTTCCCTGTGGCGCAGTAAAATCAAGTCCTTTATGCATTTTTGGTGTACCATAAACAGGATCAATTCTCAGTCCAAAACCCGAAGCGAGGCGATCAAGATCACGATTACTTACTGGCTGTATCGCAGGAATGCTTGCTAATTTTTCACCCTGGTTACTGATCAATTTTTCAATTTCATCATAACTATCAAACTGATACGCTATTCTTGCAGTAAGGTTATTCAATGTTTTCGCAAGTTCGTTGCTAAGTTTTTCATCATTCATTGCTTCCACTTTTTCCACTTCTTTCTTCTGTTCAATAAGTTTTGCCCTTGCACTGTCTGGAAGGGGATTAGCTTCAAAAATTGATCTGTATACCTGGTTATCCCTATTTTCCAATGCAGCCATTTGTTGTTGCATTGTATTAACCTTATTACTTATAATTTCATAGTTTGCCCGCATACTTTCGTATCGTGCTCTTTCAATTTTCGCCTGTGGTGAAGGTATAAAGCGAAATGCAATAGAAACCAGGATCAGCGCTGTGACCATTGCGGCGGCAATAAATCCAAAGATCCTCAGCAATTTTACCCGCAAAGGGGTTACGAGTTTTTCATATCGTAAAGAATTTGTATTGTAATAATATTTAATTTTCTTCATCGGAATAGTTCACATTTCAGAATTCAATACTCAGTTCAGCATTCGCGAAGCCAGGATCCAAGGTTAATTATTTCAGATTCAGGGTAGTAAAACCTGTGAATTCATAACTGGTAATTCCGAACAAAGAACTGAGAACTCAGAACTTGGTTATCTTTGTAAAAATTTGCTGTTATTGGGCAAATATAGACTGATAATGAACAAAAATCAACCATAAATAAAGAAGATATAATGACGAGCCAACAGATACGACAGCATTTTCTGGACTTTTTCATTTCAAAAAAACATACAATTGTTCCTTCTTCACCCATTGTAATTAAAGATGATCCTACACTTTTATTTACCAATGCAGGAATGAATCAATTCAAGGATTATTTTCTTGGGAATAAGAAACCACCGTATTCCCGTGTTGCTAATACACAAAAATGTTTACGGGTGAGCGGAAAACACAATGATCTTGAAGAAGTTGGTGTTGATACTTATCATCATACTATGTTCGAGATGTTGGGCAACTGGAGTTTCGGCGATTATTTTAAGGAAGAAGCGATTGCATGGAGTTGGGAACTACTTACAGAAATTTACAAAATCCCAGAGGATCAGTTATACGTTACCGTATTTGAAGGTGATGAAAAAGAGAACCTCCCCAGGGATGAAGAAACAATTAGCTTTTGGAAAAAATGGATTCCTGAAGACAGGATAATCATGGGTAATAAAAAAGACAATTTCTGGGAAATGGGTGATACCGGGCCGTGTGGACCCTGCACAGAAATTCATGTTGATTGTCGCACAATTGAAGAGCGAAAGGCCATTGGTGGAAAACTGCTGGTAAATAATGATCATCCGCAGGTGATAGAGATATGGAATAATGTTTTCATTCAGTTTAACAGGAAAAAAGATGGAAGCCTGGAGCCGCTACCTTCCCGTCATGTAGATACTGGAATGGGTTTCGAAAGATTGGTTCGTGTGCTCCAGCAAAAACACAGTAATTATGATACCGATGTATTTACAGGAACAATTGTTGAAGTTGAAAGAATTTCAGGAAAAAAGTATACATATGCGGATAGTAAACAAGACATAGCTTTTCGTGTTATAGCAGATCATATCCGTGCCATAGCATTTCCAATCGCTGATGGACAACTCCCATCAAACACAGGTGCTGGTTATGTAATTAGAAGAATATTGAGGCGTGCAGTACGCTACTATTTCTCATATCTCGACGTTAAGCAGCCATTGTTATATAAATTAATTCCTCTGATAGCTGATCAATTCAAGAATGTATTTCCAGGCCTGATTGAACAGGCTGAGTTTGTTGGACGTGTAATTCATGAAGAAGAAAATAATTTTTTAAAGACCCTGGATAAAGGGCTTAGAAGGATTGATGAAATTATTAAATCAGGAAATTTAACCCGAAAAATAGGTGGTACAGCTGCATTTGAATTGTATGATACCTATGGTTTTCCCATTGATCTTACCCGGCTGATTGCTGCTGAAAATTCATTTGAAGTAGATGAGCCAGGATTTGAAGAACAAATGCAACAGCAAAAAGCACGGAGCCGTTCTGCTGCCGCTATGGACACTGAAGACTGGATAGTAGTGCAGGAAAATGGTTCATCGCAATTCGTAGGCTACAATTTATTTGAAACTGAAACAACACTGGTAAAATATCGAAAAACCAAATCTCAGGGGAAGGAGGCATTCCAGTTAGTATTAGAGAAAACACCTTTTTATGCGGAGAGTGGTGGTCAGGTAGGAGATAAGGGAGTATTACTATTTGAGGGTGAATCCATACCAATAGTAGATACAAAAAAAGAAAATGATTTAACTATTCACTTTGCAGATACATTACCCAGGAACGTAGCTGCAAGCGTAATAGCCAAAATTGATCGACCTAAAAGAATGTATACCCAGGCGCATCACAGCGCTACACATCTGATGCATGCAGCTTTGCGATCGATTCTGGGCTTGCATGTGGCACAAAAGGGAAGCCTGGTAAATGATGAGTACCTGCGATTCGACTTCTCTCACTTTTCTAAGGTAACTGATGAAGAATTAAAACAAGTTGAACAGATCGTGAATGAAAAGATAAGAGAAAATATACCGGTGCTCATTAAAGAATTGCCAAAGGAAGAGGCAATTGCATCTGGTGCGATGGCCCTGTTTGGAGAAAAATATGGTGATGTAGTAAGGGTAGTAATTATTGATCCTTCCTATTCAATTGAATTATGCGGCGGCACACATGTAGGTAATACCGGGGAGCTTGGTACATTTCTTATTAAAAGTGAAACGGCCGTGGGAGCGGGGATCCGGCGTATTGAAGCTGTTTGCGGCAAAGTAGCCGAAGAGTTTATTCGCAAACAGTTCAACGAATTAAAATCCGCAAAGGAGTTGGTTAAAAATCCAAAAGATTTGCTTAAGGGGATCGGTCAGCTAATCAATGAAAAAGATTCGCTCGCAAAATCTTTTGAAAAACTGGAAGCAAAACAGTTGTCTGATATTAAGAATGACCTCGTTAGAAAAGTGATCCGGATGAATGACGTAAACTTTATTGGTGAAATAGTGGAAGTGAATAATGCAGAGGCATTAAGAAAATTGGCATTCTCTCTAAAAAATGATTTACAGAATTACGTTGTTGTACTTACTGCAAATATTGAGGCGAAAGCCCAGGTGGCTGTAATGATAGATGAGGCGGTTGTTTCCGCAAAAGGGTTGAATGCCGCAACCATTATTAAGAAACAGGTTGCTGCCCTTATAAAAGGCGGCGGCGGCGGCCAGGCCACCTTTGCAACTGCAGGAGGGCAGGATGCAACAGACCTCCGAATGGTAATAAATGCCATCAAAGGTTTATTGTAAATCTTCACGAACCACCTGTCAAAACGAAAAGGCGTGCATTGGATATCCTCGTAAATATCATTCTTCCGAATC
>JADGPY010000428.1 GCA_017882205.1 Chitinophagaceae bacterium | reverse complement strand
GGGGAAAATTATTCTTAAATAATTATAACAAATAAATGCCTATGTAACAAATTAAAAATCTGTCCGGAAATAGAAAGTTTTTAATGCATTTCGAACTGAATTTAACATCTAAACTTGTTTAATTTCTAAATTAACCTTTACCTAAAAATGAAAAAACTTTTAAGTTATTTTTATGGTTTAAACAAACCTTACAATAATTATCAGAGACTATCCTCAACTCTGAAGATTGCTTCAATGATTCTTATCTGTAGTATCATGAATTTATCTGCAACTGCAACTTATTCACTCAATAAGGACGAGCTGCAACAGCAAACAGTTACAGGCAAAGTCACTGATAGTCAGACTGGTCAGGCTACACCGGGTGTAAATATCCTTATTAAGGGAACAACCTTAGGTGTTATGACTGATGCTAACGGAAAATACTCTATTGCAGTAACAGACAGGAACGCAGTCCTGGTTTTTTCCTTTATAGGATATACTCCCAAGGAAGTTCCTGTTGCAGGTAGTTCCGTAATAGATGTGGTACTTGACCCTGCATTACAAAATCTTGATGAAGTTGTGGTTATAGGTTATGGTACACAGAAAAAAACATCTTTAACCTCTGCTGTATCTTCTATGAAGGCAGAAAAGTTGGCTGATATCCCTATAACTAATCTGACTACTGGTTTAGGAGGCAGAATACCTGGATTAATCTTAAGACAGAGTACCGGGGAACCAGGCAGGGATGCTAATGATATCTATATAAGAGGAATATCTTCAACAGGAGGTACACAGCCCTTATTAGTGGTAGATGGTATTCCCAGAGGTTTTCAAAATCTTGATCCTAATACAATTGAAAGTTTTACTGTTTTGAAAGATGCAGCTGCAGTTGCTCCTTATGGGGTAGCCGGAGCCAATGGAGTTATTTTGATTACCACAAAGCGAGGCAAAACAGGGATGCCAACTATTACATTTAATAGTTATATGGGTTTTCAGAATAGTACCGTTTTACCTACGTTGCCGACTGCTTATGAGTATGCTTCTTTAAAAAATGCTGCCAGTGTGAATGTTGGCGGGCAACCACTTTACAATGCTCATGATCTTCAGAAATTTAAAGACGGAACTGATCCTGACGGACATCCTAATCATAATATTTATAAGGAACTATTCGCTAAGAATGCTCCTCTTAATAGTTATAATCTTGCACTTAGCGGGGGGACTGACAAAGTAAAATATTATGCAAGTGTGGGCTATCAGCATCAGGCAGGAATATGGGCCCCAACCTATCAAAACAGGTTTAATTTTACCATGAACATTGATGCTGACGTTACTAAAACAACAAAAATTTCATTCGGTATAAACGGAACAGAACAATTAAATAGCTCACCTACTGTATCTACCGGCAGATTGTTTGAATTGGTTCACTATGCCTCTCCAATATTACCCCTCACATTTTCCAATGGACAGGGTGGAGATTATATATGGGGCGATGTATATCAAAGCGGCACTTCAAGGACCAATATTTCTCAATTATACACTCAGCTGGCAATCGAACAAGAGTTGTCATTTATTCCCGGACTTAGGGCAAAAGGTACTGTAGCTTTTGACCCAACATTAAGTCGCAATAAAGCATTCCGTACCCCTTCCCACCTTTGGTCCGTAGATACTACCAAAACACCTTATCAGTATATAGATGGAATTTTCGAACAAACTAAACCTTCCTTAAATGAAAGTATGAATTATTCCAAACAGTTAACCTATCAGGCAAGCCTTAGTTATGATAGAAAGTTTGGGAAAAGCAATGTGAGTGGTTTGGTTCTGTTTGAAGCAAAATCAAATGATGATACCTATTTTGGAGCGGCCAGAAGAAATTATAATCTGACTATAGATGAATTGGATATGGGTAGTTCAAGCCTGGCTGATATCAGCAACAATGGATCATCCTACAGCAGCAGGCAAATGGGACTGGTTTACCGTGTAACCTATGATTATGACAATAGATACTTATTTGAAGCCACAGGCAGAAACGATGGTAGTTACTATTTTGCATCAAATAAGAGATGGGGCTTTTTCCCTGCATTTTCTTTCGGATGGAGGTTATCAGAAGAAAAATTTATGAAAAATATAAGTTGGGTTAATAATCTGAAAATCAGAGGATCTTACGGTGAAGTTGGGTCTCTTGCAGGAAGTCCATTCCAATATTTAAGTTTGTATAATGTATATGGACCAGCGGCTGTTCTTGATGGAGGCGCAGTACAGGCAGCAACGGAAGGAATAGAATCAAACCCGAATATTACCTGGGAAAAAGCAAAAAAAACTGACGTGGGCCTGGAAGCAACTTTATGGAAAGGGTTGTTGCAAATTGAAGCAGATTATTTTTACGAGAAAAGATCTAATATGTTGGCAAATCCAACAGTTATAGTACCACAAGAATATGGTATAAGCCTTAGTCAGGTTAATGCAGGAAGAATGGATAACAGGGGCATTGATCTTAATATCGGAACTAACTATAGTGTTTCAAAAGATCTCCGTATATCTCTTGGTGGTAATTTCACCTTTGCTAAAAACAAATTACTCCAGGTATTTGAAACTTCTACAACTTATGATAATCCAAATCGCAGAATAACCGGACAACCGTTAGGTACCAAATTTGGATATAAATCAATCGGTTATTTTCAGGTTGAAGATTTTGATGCCAGTGGCAATTTACTTCCCGGTATTGCTACACAACCATGGGGGCAGGTATTTCCGGGGGATGTCAGATATAAAGATCTTAATAACGATGGCCAGATTGATAACAATGACATAACAAAAATTGGTGTGGCTGATATTCCACAGATTATTTATGGTATGACTTCTAATATTACTTATAAAGGCTTTTCATTAGATGTGTTGTTTCAAGGGGCTGGCAGAACAAATATTCATGGGTCTTTTGGATATTGGGACCCGTTTAATAACGGCCGGGGTGCTTATGAAAGTAATCTTGATTACTGGACACCTCAAAACAGGAATGCCTCTCATTGCCGTATTACCCCATCACCCACAGCAAATAACACTCAAACATCCACTTACCAGATATTTAATTCCCGTTATTTAAGATTGAAAAGTCTAAATTTGTCTTATGCCGTTCCTGCGGGTGTGAGTAAAAAAGTGGGAATTCAAAATGCCAGAATTTTTGTTTCCGGACAAAACCTGCTGACATGGACTCCAATAATAAATTATGATCCTGAAATAATCGACTCTTCTGCATTGGATTATCCTCTTCAGAGAGTCATTTCCGTAGGTATTAATCTTACAATTTTTTAATTTGAAATTTATTAGACATGAAAAATTTAATTATAAATTTTAAGGGTAAAATCGTATTGATGATACTCGTAGTGGGTATAGGTATGATCTCTTGTACGGATTATTTAGATGTAACCCCTAAAGCACAGGTTTCTGATGCTACTCTTTGGAGTGAAACAGGAAATGCCGACCTGTTTTTGAATGGGATCTATGGAAGTATTCGAGGCCCAATAGACTTTTTTGATCATGGAGATAATTATACGGATAACTCTATAAGTCAATATCTTTGGGCTAATAGTAGAGGGCTTTATGTTCTTGGTATTGAAACACCTGGCAATACCTCAAATTTGCAGCAATGGAGCCAATTTAACAACATACGAGCATGTAATGTGTTCATTTCAAAAGTCGAAGCCTCTAAATTAGATGAAGCCTGGAAAAAGACAAGACTGGCGGAAGCCAGGTTTCTAAGAGCATATTTCTATTCGCTACTCTGGACTACCTATGGAGGAGTCCCTATTATAACAGACATATTAGACCGGAATACTCAGGGAGATTCAATTTTCAGAGCTCGGGCTACTGATGCAGAAACTTATCAATTTATAGTTGATGAATGTGCGGCTATAGCCGGAGATTTGCCTGACAAACCGGGTAGTAGCAGAGTTGGCAAAGGTGCGGCACTTACCGTAAAAGGTTGGTGTGAATTATTCAATGCCAGTCCATTAAAAAATCCTGGTAATGATAAAACCAGATGGGCTTTAGCAGCTGCCACAAATAAACAAGTGATAGATATGAATGTATATAGCTTGTTTCCTGACCATGGAACTTTGCTGTTTGAAGCTAATAATAATAATAGTGAAATAATATTTTGCAAGACATATTTGGGAGGAACAAATATTGGAAATAGCCGATCGGGTTTACAACCTATTGGCGTGGTGGGTGGAGCACAGCAATCCTGGTCAGGTGTTAACCCAGTCCAGGAGCTTGTGGATGAATATGAAATGTCAAATGGATTACCTATTACAGATCCTTCCTCAGGATATGACCCTCAAAATCCTTATTTGAACCGTGAAAAACGATTCTATGATGACATTAATTATGATGGATCAATATGGATGGGTTGGGAATCGGTATACTGGACAGGTTCCGGGAGTATAAATGAACTCGATTTAAATTATGGCAGTACTAATAGACCTTGTACTGTTTATCACCCGCGTAAAGGCATTGAACCACAATTTTATATTAATGGCTATAACCAGCTTAGTAGCGCTAATTGGGCAATTTTCCGGTACGCAGAAGTGCTTCTTAGTTATGCAGAAGCACAAAATGAAGCAGTTGGTCCGGATGTCTCTGTATATGATGCAATTAATAAGGTGAGGGCACGGGTAGAATTGCCACCTTTACCGGCTGGCCTGTCTCAGGATGAAATGCGCGTTGCGATACATAGAGAGCGCAGAGTAGAACTTTGTTTTGAAGATAAGCGCTGGCCTGATTTGATCAGGCTAAAGTTGGCTGAAACACTTATACCCGGTTCGGTACACACCTTTCAAATTACGAAAGTGAATGGCGT
>JADGPY010000427.1 GCA_017882205.1 Chitinophagaceae bacterium | reverse complement strand
TGGCAGAATTTTCAGGGTTGTATTCATTACTCGGCGATCTTATAAGACCAGATGAGGACCTGGAAACAGCTTCCTACAGGATATTAAAAGAAAGAACCGGTATGGATGATGTTTACCTGGAACAGGTTCAGGCTTTTGGCGCTATTGGCCGGCATCCTTCCGGCCGCGTTATTACTATTGCGTATTATTCGCTTATTGATATCAAACACCATAAGTTGCAACTCAGCCACAATGAATTGCACTGGCATAAAGTACAGGATATAAAAAGACTGGCGTTTGATCACCAATTGATCCTGGATACCTGCCTGCAACGATTGCAGGCCCAGGTCATGGAACATCCTGTGATCTTTAACCTCTTACCTGAAAAATTCTCTCTCCGGGAATTGCAGGAGTTATATGAAGCTATATTGGGCTTTGAATTAGATAGAAGGAATTTCCGGAAAAAAATATCAGTAAAAGATTGGCTGGTAGATCTGGATGAAATGGAAGAAGATGTGCCTCACCGGCCGGGTAAGCTGTATAAGCTTAAAAGTCAGCACAAGAAGAAAAAGAATAATAATATAAAGGAGAATTATAAGATTGCTTTGAATGGAGTGTAATACCTGTAGGAATAAGGTTATCCCAAGCCTTTGGCAATGGTGCTATCAGTAGTGCTCTCCTCCCTCTTCCCTAAAAGTTAGAAAATTACAACTTTAGGGTAGCTGGCCTGATCCCGATAGCTATCGCATAGGCGTCAGGATAATTTTACAAAATTGATCAAGTCTGTCAAATTGGTTCTATCTGGGCGTTTTTCATAACAGCAGTATCGTCCGATCTGTTCTACTATCTGACTGCGGTTCATATTAAAAAAAAGGAATAAGTTAGCTGCTACATATTTTGATAGTTTATACAGGCTGACAATCCGACCCTTCTTTTTTTCTACTACTTTTTTATAATACAAATAAATTTTTTGCATAAACAGGCAGATAAATAATAACATTAAGAAAATAGCTGTGATAATGCGATGTTCATTCTTACATTGCTCTCGCAGAATGTGTTGCAGATTAAATCCACTTTTCCAGGATTTGAAAATTATTTCTATTTGCCAACGTATTTTATAAACCTGTGTAACCTGTTGGGCCGTCCAAACCTCTTGCCCTACATTGGTAACAAAAACTGCATAATTGAGCCATTGATAATAAGTCCTGGAATGGTTGAGCCTTTTATCACGATCCTTTCTGGCCTTGCGTTTGCGTTCAGCGGCTTGAATATCCGACACTGGAACCATTAGTAAGCGAACTGGCAATCGCTGCTCTTTTCCTAACCATACCCACTGATCTATAATGCAATGCCGCCGTAACAGCTTTTTTAGTGACAGGCAATTGCCTTGCTGATCGTAAATTTTTACATTATAACGTAAACGGGTTAAAAAATAAGCCTGTTTATCAGCAATCCTTTTCAGAGAATTCAACACAAAATATCCCAGGTCTCTTATCACTAAATCATCTTTCCCAGGTACGTATCTGTCAGGGAACTAGCTGATTGATCGTTTTGGGTAAAGCCCGAAAGGCTAAAATGCATAAAACGCATTGTTGTTACTTCAATAATACACTGGATACGAGCCACTGCTTTTTGTACACCACGACTGATATTGCCTGGGAAATACTTCGCTAATGTATCTGGCAACGATAGTGTTGTACTATCCTGCAACAGCACTTTTTTGAACCGGTTAAATAATCCTGCATCTCCGGGCTTGATTATTTTCTTCTTCATGACATATTGCAGCAAGCTTTTCGCAAAGTCAGAAGCTCCCTGTCCCAACCCATTGTGAGTAGCTGCAACACTTCTTCAGGCTACACTCAATAAAGCCCAGAACAAAGGCGTACGCTGTTATTTTTCGGGCCTGGCGGCGGGAAAATCCGCTTTTTTCCGATAACCGTTTAAAGACAGACTTGTCAAAGAACTGAGCAAAGTTTTTTTTACCTTGGTGGTGAAATAGCTGCTTGTTTTCATAAGAAATTATGTTTTGCAACTACAAGTAGCTATTTCTTTTTTATTTATCCTATACGCTACTTTCCACCCTTGTTAATAACCTTTATCCTGACGCCTATGCGATAGCTATCGGGATGCAGCTCAGGTCCGTCAAATTTACCCCCCCCCGTACAAAAACTACGAATAATGGCCCTACTGGGCCAGGAATATTATAACCAGGACGAAATTACGTTGGCCCGACCCGGTGGTGTTAAAAAAGATATACATGCTTTTATCACGATGAAAAAATGGAAAGAAAATGTATTTTAAACCGCCGTGTCTCCCTTAGTGTTCTTTAAATTGATAATTACTGAAAGCAGGGGGAGACACGGCGGGGAAGAAAATTTATGGGTACGCAGGTAAGTCAAACTATTCATAATGTTTATTTGGATTCCTCTGGTAAAATACATTACTCAGAATAACAAAATATTACTATGATAAAGGGATTAATAATACTTGGATTCTTACTACAATCTTGTACATTGAATAACAATGATAAAAATAAAACAAGTGATAAATCATCAGCGAAAGATAGCTTGATCCAAATGAAAAGACCACACTCTAAAAGTGAAGAAGTGGGTGATAGTGCTTTTTTATTATTTTGGAATCAATTTAAAGATATCGTTAAAACCTTAGATCAAAAAAAATTTAGAAATATATCACTTGACAGTTTAGAATGCGAACATGAGAATGTTCATATTAATAAATTTATGTCTGACTACTTTTCAAAAGTATTTGATGACACTTTAGTGATTAGATTTTCTGAGAAAGAAAAAATTGATTTTGTTAACGCAACTATGGAGCCCGGCTATTTTTCACCTTTTATAGCTCGTCAGCTTAAAAAAGACAAACTGACTATTAAAGAAGTTAACATTGATAAATCTGATAATCAAACTGAGCAAATTATAGTTGTACTTAAATTTATCGAAACTGAAAGTGGGTACAAGTTTTATGGTTATGATAGGTTTGGGTAGTTTTATTCTTTTGGCTTTGAGGTGTATAATCAATCAATAATCTGGATAGTTGTTTGATGATGGATAAAAGGAATCGGTCTCCTTTCCTTGCCTTTAAAAATACACGCCAGCACAATACAACCATTGCAATGAATGAGGGAATGCAACCTGATCGGTTTGCAATCCTTGTATTTCCCTAACGGGTTCCATGCTGTCATGGTTTTAGCTGCGGTCAGTCTGTAAGCTCCTCCGAAATTCGACCATTTAAGGTTAAAGAAATTCTCCGCCCTAAACGTTGGCTGATTTCAGTTTGAAACCTTAAAAGCAAAGAAATTATTTTTTTTATTAAAGAAATTTATTACAATTGTGTAATCGATTGCATAAATGCAATACAAAACTACCATAGCTGATATTGCCAGGGAATTAAATACCACTCCCGCTACTGTATCCAGGGCATTAAGCAATCATCCGGGCATAAGCGACCAGCGAAAAAGATCCGTTCAACTGGCGGCTTCCAAATTGAACTACAAAAGGAACAAAGTCGCCTCTTCGCTTCGATCAGGTAAAACACATTTGATAGGCGTTATCATTCCCAGCGCGGAGATCAATTTTTTTGGTTCGGTGGTGCATGGCATTGAAAGTATTGCCAATATTCATGGATATAACGTGCTGCTTTACCAGTCAAATGAAAACAGGGATTATGAAGAGAAAGGCCTGGAATCTTTCCTGGCAGCCAGGGTAGACGGGATTCTTGTTTCGATCGCAAAAGGCACGATCGATTATTCTCATTTTCGGGACATAAAAAAAAGGGGAATACCTATTGTGCTATTTGACAGAACGAATGATGATCTGGGTATCGATTCAGTAGTCATTGATGATTATAAAGGGGCTTTCCTTGCCACAGAACATCTTCTTTCTCAGGGGTACACAAGGATTGCCCATATATCGGGTCCCCAACATTTAAAAAATTTTTACGACCGGCTGAAGGGGTATATGGGAGCCCTCCAGGCAAACAGGATAGAAATTGATCCATCGCTTATTTACAACGGAAATATTTCTATTGAATCCGGGAAACAAGGGGTTTGTCATTTTTTTAACCTCCCCAACCCGCCGGATGCCATTTTTGCCACGGAAGATTTTACCGCCTTAGGTGTACTAAGCGAATTAAAAGAAAGGAATATCAAAATACCGGATGAATTTGGCGTAGTAGGATTTGCAAATGAATTGTTTGGGGAGCATATAACTCCAACATTATCAACCGTTGATCAGCAGACTATACAAATGGGAAGATCGGCTCTTGACCTGTTGGTAGAACTAATTGGGAATAAAGAAATATATACTCAGAGGCAGCAAAAAATAGTTTTGGATCCTCTCTTAATTTGCAGGAATTCGTCAGCCAGGACCCGGGAAATAAATAAATTGAATTAAATAGTCGTTTTTGGTCTTGTTGATTTCTAATATTGTGTAAACGATTACATAGTTCCTTTTGATCGGTGTAATGTTTGGCCCACCCCTGTGAATTAAAAATTAATTTTTTTGGTATTAAAAAAGTATTATCATTGTGTGTTTAATACACATTGATTGTGTGAATTAATCAATATGTTTTTGAAAATCGATTTGTAAAAACATTTAACGATTGCTTATGTGCTTGAAAAAACTAACTAAGGCTGTATCTTTTTGCCTGCTATTGCTGGTAGCCCAACTCTCCTTTGCTCAAAACAGGACTATTACTGGAAAAGTAACCGATTCAAAAGACGGATCAGGATTGCCTGGAGTAACAGTAGCTGCCAAAGACAGTAAAACGGCTACGCAGACAAAATCCGATGGAACATTCAGTATTTCTGTTGCTGCTACAGTGAAGACGCTGGTGTTTACATCAGTTGGCTTTGCCCCACAGGAAACATCTATAGAGGGAATAAATTCCGTAGATGTATCAATGGTTATTACAAATGCATCCCTTAATGAAGTGGTAGTGGTGGGTTATGGTACTTCAAGAAAGAAAGACCTTACGGGCGCTGTTGCAACGGTTACTACAAAAGATTTTCAAAAAGGCGCTATTACAACACCGGAGCAAATGATTGCAGGTAAAGTGGCCGGCGTATCTGTAATTTCCAATAATGGTCAGCCCGGATCCGGAAGCACTATTCGTATACGAGGTGGAGCTTCTTTATATGCCAGTAATGACCCCTTAATTGTTGTTGATGGCGTTCCTTTGGATAATAATGGAATTTCCGGGGCTGCTAATGCGTTGAGTTTTATTAACTCAAACGACGTCGAATCTTTTACGATTTTAAAAGACGCTTCTGCGGCCGCGATTTATGGAACAAGAGCTTCCAATGGTGTAATTATCATTACTACCAAGAAAGGGAAAAGCGGTAAACTGAAAATAAATTTTAGCTCTGTAAACTCGATTTCGAGCAATATAAAAAATGTTGAGGTTTTAACGGGTGATCAGGTTCGGGCTATTGTAAATGCCAATGGAACACCTGGTAAAATAGCGATGCTGGGAACGGCTAATACTGACTGGCAAAAGGAAATCTATAGATCCGCATTTGCTACCGATAATAATATCAGTATAAGTGGAGGTATCAGCAAATTGCCTTACAGGGTCTCTATCGGGTTTCAAAACCAGGATGGTATTTTAAAAAACGATAATCTTCAAAAAACTTCTCTGGCTCTTGTATTAAATCCCACTTTTTTTGATAATCACCTGAAAGTTGATATTAATTTAAAAGGGAGTACGGAAAGCACGAGGTTTGGAAGTTCCGGAGCCATCGGGGCCGCCATTTCTTTTGATCCCACCCAGCCGATTATGGCAAAAAGCAATCGTTTCAATGGTTATTTTGAGTGGTTGGATCCCAGCTCTGCAACTGGCCTGAATCCCCTGGCGGGAAAAAACCCGGTAGGGATATTGAATTCAGGTGTGAATAAAGGCACCCCGGAAAGAAGTATTGGCAATATCCAATTTGATTATAAGTTTCATTTCCTCCCTGAATTGCATGCGAATCTTAATTTAGGATATGATGTTGCCACCGGGAAAGGAACCACATTTGTTTCAGATAGTGCGGCGATAGGATATTTAGCCGGGGGAACAGGAGGTTCAAATAACTACTATAAACAAACTCAGAAAAACACCTTATTTGATTTTTACCTCAATTATGTTAAAGACTTTAAATCTATAAAAAGCCATGTTGATGCAACCGCCGGCTACTCCTATAACAACTTTCTCTACACCTATTATAATTACCCCAGTTTCAATGCCCGGGGAGTAAAAGTGGTAGGTTCAGATCCTAATTTCCCGTTCGACAAACCAGAGCATACCCTGCTTTCCTACTTTGGTCGCCTGGTTTATTCTTTTGAAGATCGTTATTTATTGACCGCAACCCTTCGTCGGGATGCCTCTTCACGGTTTGGACCCAGTCATAAATGGGCTATGTTTCCATCAGTTGCCCTGGCCTGGAAACTGAAAGATGAAACTTTCCTGAAAAATTGCAAAGTGTTATCAGACTTAAAACTGCGCGTAGGTTATGGTGTTACAGGCCAGCAGGATGGTATTGCCAATTTTGCTTATCTCTCCAGTTACAGTTTAAGCAATTTAGGGGCTACTTATCAATTTGGAAATTCCTATTTTCAAATGTATAAACCCAGTGCCTACAACCCTGGAATTAAATGGGAGCAAACAGCTACTTCAAATATAGCCCTGGATTATGGTTTCTTAGATAACCGGATCACAGGTAGCGTTGACTTTTATCTCAAGAAAACAAAAGACCTTTTGAATAGTATTCCTACTCCGGCAGGTACAAATTTTTCAGCGTTCATTTTGTCTAATGTTGGAAATATGGAAAATAAAGGGGTCGAATTTAGTATAAACACTGAACCAATTCGCAGGAAAGACATGACCTGGGATGTTTCATTCAATGCTACCTACAATAAAAATACCATCACTAATTTAACGATATTACCCAATGACCCGAATTATATTGGATTTCCAAGCACGAACATTAATGGAGTGCAGGGATTTGCTTTTCTGAATGCGGTAGGAACTCCCAGAAATACTTTCTATTTATATAAACAAGTATATGATAAATCCGGTATGCCGATCGAGGGTTTATTTGAAGATAAAAACAGGGATGGAATAATTAATGACAATGATAAGTATAAAAACAAGAGCGCTGATCCTAAAGTTTTTCTTGGGTTTAGTACCGATTTTATGTATAAAAAATGGAGCGCCGGCTTTGTAATGCGGGCCAGTTTTGACAACTATGTTTATAATAATGTGTACAGCAATAACGGAAGACTAAATCAAATAATCGGTAATTCGGTTATCGGTAATGCATCCGTTGGTTACCTGGAGAGTTTATTCAAAGGCAATACCGATCAGCAATTACTAAGCGACTATTACCTTCAGAACGCCTCATTTTTAAAGATGGATAATCTTAATGTCGGCTACAATTTTGGCAAAATAATAAATAACAGGGCAACCTTACGTACCACATTGAGCGTTCAGAATGTGTTTGTTATTACTAAATATAAGGGCCTTGACCCCGAGATCAGCAATGGTGTAGATAATGCGTTTTATCCTCGCCCCCGGATCATTGCATTGGGATTAAATCTTGATTTTTAGTCAATTATAAATGAGTTTAAAATAAGTTATATGAAGCAAAATCATTTTAAAGTATTAATAGCCGTCCTGGTGGTGATTGCAACGATGCCGGCTTGTACCAAGAAACTCGATTTATCTCCAACTAATGATGTCACTGCAGCTATTGTATATAGCAGCCCATTAGGATACAAACAGGCATTGGCTAAGGTATATGGCGCTTTTGCATTAACAGGGAATTCAGGCGGGGTGGGTAACCCGGATATTCCTTCTCAAATTCTATCAGATGAAGGCAACTCCGATTTTTTGCGGGGATTTTGGTATTTGCAAACATTGAGTACAGATGAAGCCGGGTGGACTTATTCAAATAATACTGATCCTATTGGTATTCATCAATTTGCCTGGTCGTCCATCAATCAGACTGTTGCCGGAGCTTATTATCGTTCTTTTTTTCAGATCACCCTGGCTAATGATTTCATCAGGCAGGCATCTGATGCAAATTTGAGCAGCAGGGGAATTACCGGCGCCAGTGCAGACAGCGTTCGGAAGTATAGGGCAGAAGCCCGTTATTTAAGAGCATTCCAGTATTGGGTATTGATGGATCTGTTTGCTAATCCCCCGATGGTTACTGAGGCCAATGCTATTGCTTCCGGGCTTCCCGCGCAGATCAGGCGTAAAGACCTTTTTACTTATTTAGAAAGCGAATTAAAAGCGCTGGAGACAGATCTGCTGCCAGCCAAAACAAATGAATACGGCCGTGTGGACCAGGCTGCTGCCCAGGCTTTATTGGCCCGGATGTACCTGAATGCGGAGGTGTATACAGGAACCCAAAGATATACAGACGCCATAACCTATTGTAAAAAAGTGATCGCTTCCGGTTATACACTTCATCCTAAATACACGGAATTAATGCTGGCGGATAATAACCTGAACACGGATGAATTTATTTTCGCAATTCCCTTTGATGGCACCCATACCCAGGATTGGGGTGGAACCACCACCCTGGTTCATGGACCTGCCGGTGTTCCGGGAGCTATTTCAGGTACTAATGGCACCTGGCAATGTATTCGGGTAACGCAGCAATTCGTAGCGCTATTCAACGGCGGAGATCCTCGTGGGCAATTTTATACAACTGGTCAAAATCTAATAATGAACCAGCTGCTTGGTGTTTCTACCGATGGATATTCATCAACTAAATTCAGAAATGTAACGAGAACTGGCGGCCCGGCACCTCACATTGATCCGGGCGGTAACTGGTCCGATGTAGATTTCCCTTTATTTCGTTTAGCTGAGATCTACCTGATTTATGCTGAGTCTGTGCTACGCGGCGGTACTGGCGGCGATGCGACCACAGCATTGGGTTACATCAATGCATTGCGAACCCGTGGCTATGGCAATGCAAGCGGAAATATTGCTCCCGGCCAGTTAACGACGGATTTTATTCTGGATGAAAGGGCCCGTGAATTATTTTGGGAAGGTTTCCGGCGTACTGATCTAATTCGGTATAATAAATTTACAACAGCAACCTATCTTTGGGCATGGAAAGGGGGTGTAGTATCGGGTACTGGCGTTGATAGTAAATATAATATTTTCCCAATTCCATCTACTGATCTGACGGCTAATCCTAACCTGGTTCAAAATCCCGGATATTAATTTTTTTAGAATTAAATCATTCAATATGAAAAAGGTAACAAAAATTCTGGCTGGTTTTCTTTTTACTGCAGTTACGATTTTGTCCTGTAACAAAAAAGAAAACAAGGACTATTTTGCTGGTGGCACGGCGCCTGTTGTATCAGCATCTGTCGCTGCTACTATACCATTGTCTTTTGCGAATAAAGATAATGAAGCAATAAAATTGTCATGGACAAACCCTGCCTATTATTTCACCACGGGAATCAGTTCACAGGATGTTTCGTATCTTATCGAGATAGATACTACAGGTGCAAATTTTTCCAACCCCAACAAACAATCCATTGTTATCAGCAAGGACCTGTCTGTGTCCATTACGCAAAGCACCTTCAATGATTACCTGCTTAATCAATTGGTATTAGCATATGGGGTAGTTCATCACATTGAGATAAGAGTAACTTCAAGATTGGTCAATAACACGGTGCCATTAGTTTCTAATGTATTAAAGTTTGATGTTACTCCTTATCAAATTCCGCCTAAGGTTGCTCCTCCTACAACAGGTCATTTATACCTGGTCGGCAGCGCTACCGCCGGTGGCTGGAATAACCCCGTTCCACTACCTACACAGGAGTTTACAAAGATCAGCACTACCTTATACAGGATAACGATTAATCTGGTCGGCGGTCAGCAGTATTTGTTCCTGCCTTTAAATGGCGACTGGGGTCATAAATATGCCTGCGTGGCAGCCAATGTAACTGCTTCAGGCGGCGATTTTGGTTATGATTTTAGTGATAATTTCCCCGGACCTGCCGCGGGTGGAACTTATAAGATCGAGGTTGATTTTCAAAGAGGGAAGTTTACTGTAACACAATAACAGGGTTATAAAACAGTTCGCCTTGATTCGACATTTAAAATAGAAATTATTTTTTATTCTGATTGTACAAAAAACGACTTGTTATGAAATATATTTCAAAATTCTTCTTAGCGGCCTTAGGGATAACGGCTATTTTTTCTGCCTGTGATAAAGTAGCAGACCTGCCCTCTTATCAATTAGGGAGTACGCCGGTGTTAACCAGTTCGGTCACTGCGATAGCGCCCCTGCCAACCGATTCTAACAGTACGGTGGTTGTTTTTTCCTGGACATTCCCAAAATATGCCAATGATTCCGCTACTACCAAGTATGTATTGGAAATTGATTCAAGCGGCAGGAATTTTTCAAAAGAAGCTACTAAAACTGTAATAGGGCCCCTGAATGCTTCCTTCACCGCAAAAGAAATAAACAACATCCTGCTTGCTTTTGGATTTAACTATAACGTGGCATATGATGTGGATGTAAGAGTAACTTCATCATATGGCAACAATAATGAGCAGTATAAATCCAATGTACTTAAGCTAAAAATGACTCCTTATGTAATTCCGCCCAAAGTTGCGCCACCAACAACTGGTAAATTATTTTTGGTTGGGGATGCTACTCAGGGGGGATGGAATAACCCTGTTCCGGTTCCTACCCAGGAATTTGCTAAATTGGATTCAGTAACCTATGCTGGTGTTTTTAATATCATTGGAGGCAATCAATATCTTATGTTACCATTGAATGGAGATTGGGGTCATAAATTCTCAGTAGCAAGTACCTCACTACCCGGATTAAGTGC
>JADGPY010000094.1 GCA_017882205.1 Chitinophagaceae bacterium | reverse complement strand
TTGTGTGCGGTTTTTTCGCAAACTATCAGCCTGAGCCTTTCCTCTGCCTTCGGCAATAGCTTCGGAGAAATTGGCAAACAGCACGGTAAACCAAAGCCAGATTGCTATCTGAAGGTTGAACGATGAAAAGTCGCCCTGAAAAATACCAATAAACACAATGATTGTTGTAAGAAAGGAACCGATAGCTACAATAAAAATAACCGGATTTCTAACAAGTGAAATTGGGTTTAATTTGATCAAACTGTCTATTGTAGCTTGTATCAATATTTTTTTATTGAAAAGACTTGTATTTAGTTTTGTACTCATATCATTCAAAATTTAAAAGGTAATTCCATTATTCATCAGGAAATGTTCTACTATAGGGCCAAATGATAAAGCAGGGAAATGGGTTAACCCGCCTACGATAAGGATAACAGCTATTAGCAAACCGATAAACAGCCAATTGTCGGTGCGAAAAGTACCAGCCGAAGCTGGGGTAATGTTCTTCTTTGCCATGCTTCCGGCAATTGCCAGTACCGGGATAATCACCCCAAAACGGCCTATAAGCATCCCAAAACCAAGCGTTAAGTTGTAAAATACTGTATTGGCATTTAAACCTGCAAAAGCGCTGCCGTTATTTCCGGCTGCCGAACTAAAGGCATAGAGAATTTCGGAAAGGCCATGCGGCCCTGCATTATTAAGGCTCGATAGCCCGGGATTAAACACTGATGCCCAGGCCGCGAAAATAAGTATTACAAAATTTGGGAAAAGAACGGCAAGTATAGCCATTTGCACTTCGAACGCCTGAATTTTTTTGCCCAGGTATTCAGGTGTGCGCCCGACCATAAGACCGGCAATAAACACGGTAATGATTATAAATATGACCATGCCGTATAATCCTGCACCTACACCGCCGAAAATAATTTCACCCAACATAAGATTTATCATGGCAATCATTCCCGCAATTGGCGAAAAACTATCGTGCATCGCATTCACCGAACCGTTAGAAGCAGCAGTGGTTGATGTTGCCCAAAGAACACTGTTGGTGATTCCGAAACGGGTTTCCTTGCCTTCCATCAGATGTAAATGTCCAAAAATAGGATTGGCGGAATATTCAGCATACAGGGAAATACTTAACCCCGCAAGCAGTAAAATCAACATAGCCGTAAATATTGTCCAACCTTGTCGTGTAGAACCAACCATTTTTCCATAAGTGAAAGTAAGAGCAGCCGGGATAAGCAATAGGGCAAGCATCTCAAGAAAATTGCTGAAAGGAGTTGGGTTCTCGAAAGGATGTGAACTATTGGCATTAAAAAATCCGCCCCCGTTTGTACCCAGTTGCTTAATGGCTATTTGTGAAGCTGCCGGTCCCATTGGAAGCACTTGCTGAGTACCCTGTATGGTTTGAACTGTTTCATACGTTTTATAATTCTGCACAACGCCCTGACCAACCAAAACAACAGACAACAAGATAGAAAGTGGCAAAAGCACATATAAAGTTGAGCGCGTCAGGTCTGTCCAGAAATTCCCCAGCTTATCGGTGGTTTTACGTGAAAGGCCCCGTATGAGCGCCAGTAATACGGCTATTCCTGTTGCAGCACTTACAAAATTCTGCACAGTAAGCCCAATCATTTGCACGAAGTAACTTAGTGTTGTTTCCCCGGCGTATCCCTGCCAGTTGGTATTGGTCATAAAACTTACCGAAGTATTGAACGCCGAATGCCACGAAACATTCGGTAGGTTGGCCGGATTCATTGGCAAATGAGCCTGAAGGACCTGGATCAGAAACATGAAAACAAGCCCGATCAGATTAAACAGAAGCAAACCGAAGGTGTATGACTTCCAGTTTGTTTCCTCCTCGGGGTTTATACCTGAGGATTTATACGTTAGCTTTTCGAGCCAACCGAAAACAGGCAGCAGGAAATGTTTTTGTCCTGTAAAAACCTTGAACATGAAATTGCCTAAGATGGGTGTAAGCCCGATCAGGACGGCAAAAAACAGAATAACCTGAATTAAGTCTAAAGTTGTCATAGTATTAATAATTATTTAGAATGTTATACCGAATACCAGGTGCATAAAATCTTTCCTGGTATATGTAGCCGAAGGATTAATAACTAACGTAACTTTAAGTGGTAACGAATATGCTTCACTGATTTTCAAAGCTTTTGTAACGCTTGCGCCAATATTGACTATTGAAAATGTCTTTTTACTGGCGGTTGAATCAAAAACTGTTACTCCATAATTATTATAATAGCTTTCCCAGGGAGTGAATCCTAAAAAGAAACTGGCAGCGCCTTTGGTATAACCCAGTTCAATATAGGTTGAATATGCCTGTTTGGTTGAATCATCAACTTTCTTATCTAAACCGTAAAACATAGTATTCCAGGTAATGCTTATTGGCATAGCTTCCGGACCAGTAAAACCAACCGTACCTTCAAACCTGTGACCGGTTTCGCTATTCTTATAGTTGAAGTAATTAGCTTTATCAAAATTCCAGTTGTAATCTGTAACTGCAAGTTTAAGTTGTCCGGCAGTATAAGAAACATATGGGTCAACTTCTTTATAGCTCCCGGCAAAATCTGTAGATCCCCAAACACCAATTTCGAAATTTCCTTTTGTAAAAGCTAAAGTTGGCTGGAAGTTGGGGGTAGGGCTTCCTGTTGCCATCGAACCTCTCCATACATAGTGACTAACCAAATCCGCTGTCACTTTATAGGGTGATGCAGGTTCACTAATTTGTGCATTTACAGGAAGACTTGTTAAGAAGGATAAAGTGGTATACGCCAAGGGTAAAATGTATTTAATTTTCATAAACTAAAAATTTTAATCGTTGTGATTTTGATCATCTTCATTGTAATCATCTTCATCGTAATCATTCTGATTATCTCTGATCTTTTTTCGATTATTTTCTAAAAATTTGTATGTGTCTAATTTGAAAAGATGGCCAATTAAGCCTCCTAAAACAGTGAGGAGAACTAAACCGCCAAAATACTGTAATATGAATAAAAAATCAACCACAGTCTTTCATCATTTAGAATTTGTCAGGTTTTACAAGAGAATATAGAAGATATGCCAGTATAAACAGTGCTATTACAGCTCCTACTATATACCCGGCAGAGGTACTCACCTCAAATGGTTTGGTTGCCGCCAGTAAAATTGTTGCATCCATATCGCTTCATTTTTTAAACGATACAAAATTACTGCGGTATGTATAAGGGTTTTGTAAGGATTGGTATAAGAGGTATAAAGATTTTATAAAGAGGAAAACATATCCTGAAAGTCGTGCCCGGACTTGCTTAAGGAGTAAATTGCATGAGCAATTACAATTCTTACGATTATTAGAGATGGGGTTTTATGGAGATAGGTGGTAACCTTAAGCGTTCAGGGATTATTAAATTAAAGTGGCAAGGAAACCGCTGTCTCAAAAAGTGTAGTCAGAGCCTAATCTTAGCAGTGTTTCTGGTTATCAAACTATGACTTGTAGGGTCAAGTTAATTATTTATATTATTTGTCTTTTGATATTGCATCTTAACTAATTATTATTTTTATCCGGGTATCCTTATTGTAACAATAAATACTTAAAAATAATGGGTTTAATCTACTTTTTAAGGATTTTAAATACTTGTTTTATTTTATCAGAACTAATTACAGTAAGGTAAATACCGCTTGATAATTCTTTTAGGTCAAATTGTCTTTCAATTTCATTATCGGTAATAATTAATTCATCTTGAAATACAGTTTGTCCTAGAATATTAGTTAAATAAAGCATATATCTGTCATTTTGCAAATGATTTCCCCTAACATTTAAAACATTAGTAGAAGAGTTTAAATTAACAATAAATTTAGCCTTTAGATTTGAATCTGAATTTATATTAGTGTCTATAATAGTAGTATTAAAAAATATTCTAAATGTTTTCATTTCTTGATTGCCAACGTTTTCAACCAAATTGTTATTCAATACGTTAGCATTGCTTAGGTTGGTTTCTACATGAGAAGTGTTTTTGGCAGACAAAATTGGAAAGTTACCATCTATAATTAGGTTACTATTATTTGATTGATTCCATACACGGGCGATTAATCCTTTAGCGGCACCTTCTTCAGCAGGTTTCAAACTCCACAACAATACATCTTCCGGACTAATTGTAATCAGACTAAAAGAGGATTTAGGGTAGATATTTCCTCCATTAACTAATCCGGTTGCCAATGGATTTTGATGTTCCAATGACATTTTCATAGATGAAGTTTGGTTGAATACTCCTGCTTTAGGTTGAAGGGCAAATTGATACTGAAAAGTTTGATCTCCTGCCTGATTGTTTATACCCACTGTACCGAAGGCAACCTTTCCTGCTGCTAAAAATTGAATATTACTACTGTTTTCATCTAAAGTATAAGTGTCGCTGTTTCCTAATTTAAAGAAATGAGTACCCAGATTGGAAATTGTAATTCCTCTTGCCGGGTTACCTACATGTACAAAATGGTTAGCAGTTAACCAATCGTAACGTGCATTCTGATCAGAATAATGACCACCATTTGTTACTAATCTTGCATTTATTACTGCACCTACTTCTTCATGCCAAACGGTTGTATTAT
>JADGPY010000093.1 GCA_017882205.1 Chitinophagaceae bacterium | reverse complement strand
GCAAATATCTGGACCTATTTCAAAATACCCCTTAGTTCAATTAGTTTCTGGTCAACTGGTTCTACTCTTCAGCAACTTGGATTTTTCCTAAAAGGACAAGGTACCGACGTAAATGAAACTTATTATTTTGATGATGTGATTCTGGTTAAATAGAAATTTTAAGTTGCTGTTTAATTCCGTAGAATCTATGGGAAATGCAGATAACTTTTTCTAATGTGGCAAAATCTAAAATTCCTGCTTAACGCCGCCCAGATTGTTGGAGCGTTAAACAGTTTTTTTAACTATCAGGTAATACCTTTTTATAAAACTATATTCTCTTTGTTAGTGGCTTACAAACACTTGAACTGTATTATCCCTACTATTCCACTTTTAAAGAATTTCACTTAGATGGAATTTTCTTTTTATTAGTTAGTGTAGGTTAAATAAGTTAAAATAAAATGAATGCAAAAAATATTTATTGGGAACTATATAAATTAAAAATAAATATTTTTTTTTTATTGTTGACAGGTGTAATGTTAACCGCCGAAGCACAACAAAAAACTCTATTCGTAACAATCAATTCCCACCAGTTTACACTTAACAATAAACCACTTTATTATATCGGCACCAATTATTGGTATGCAGGAACATTGGGAAATACTGTTGCAGGAAAAATCCGTTTAAAAAGAGAATTAGATTTTTTACAAAAAAATGGCATATCTAATTTAAGGATAATGGCGGGTTCGGAAGGAAGCGGTCAAATTAACGGTGTACAGAGAGTAAAACCTGCATTTCAAATAAAGCAGGGAAAGTTTGATCTACACTGGTTAGATGGATTAGATTACTTATTTACAGAAATGGGGAAAAGAAATATGAAAGCTGTTTTGTTCTTAAGTAATAATTGGGAATGGACAGGCGGGTTTTTACAATACCTGAACTGGAACGGTTCAATACCAGATTCTGTTTTGAAGCGAAAATTAAGTTGGAATGAATACAGGGATTATGTTAGTATGTTTTATACATGCGAACCATGCCGAAATGCATATTTAAAACAGGTCGATCTGATTTTGAAAAGGAAAAATAAGTACTCAGGTAAAATATACATAAATGATGAAACCATCATGGCATGGGAAATTGCCAACGAACCCAGGCCGATGAGACCATCTGCCAAAAATGCTTATAAGAATTTTATTAGTGAGGTTGCTGCACATATAAAAAACATTGACAAAAACCATTTAGTTACTACCGGTGCCGAAGGTGAAATGGGAACAGAAAGTATAGAGTTGTATGAAGACATCCATGCTGATCAAAACATCGATTACCTAACTATTCATGTATGGCCAAAAAACTGGGGATGGTTTAACGGGAATGATCTTGCTGCAAATTTCAATATGATAATTGATAACACAAAACAATACATATCAAAACATGCTGTAGTTGCGGTTAAAATTAATAAACCAATGGTAATCGAAGAATTTGGATTGCCAAGAAACAACCAATCATTTAGCCCTTATACATCAACAACACTAAGGGATAGCTTCTATAAAGAAATCTTATTGCTTTGGAACCAAAGTAAAGCCAGCAATGGATTTATAGGAGGCTGTAACTTTTGGTCTTTCAGCGGGATATCCAGGCCATTACCAGGTCAGGTTTTCTGGAAAGAGGGTGATGAATATTCAGGAGATCCTCCAATGGAGGAACAGGGATTAAATTCTGTTTTTGATTCGGATAGCAGTACCTGGAAATTGATTGAGTCATTTAGTAAACCTACAAGTAAATTATGAGACAGTGTTTTATTAAAATATGTTGTTTATTTATTTTTATAGCATTCGCTGTTTGTAGTTTAGCACAGCAAATATTTCCAGTCGATAAAAATGCGACAAAAGAAACAGTTATGCTTTATCAAAATATGTTTAAACTTAAAGAAAAGGGCTACATGTTTGGCCACCAGGATGATCTGGCTTACGGCGTAAATTGGGCATACGAAAAAGACAGAAGCGATGTAAAAGATGTCACTGGTGACTATCCCGCAGTGTATGGTTACGACCTAAGCGGGCTGGAAGAAAACAACGCAAATAATATAGACGGCGTGCCATTTAAGAAAATGCGTCAATATATAAAAGAGGGTTATGCCAGAGGAGGAGTAATAACCTTGAGTTGGCATTTTCACAGCCCCCTGGGTGCTTCAAAAGGTGCATGGGATACCACACACGGTACAGTATCATCAATACTTCCCGGTGGTGTAAACCACGAATTGTTTAAAAAATGGTTAGATGAAGGTGCAAATTTTATCTCATCGCTAAAAGGTTCCCATGGCGAAACAATACCCATTATATTCAGACCATTTCATGAGCTTACCGGTAGCTGGTTTTGGTGGGGTAAAAATGAATGCTCAGATTTTGAATTCATAACTTTATTCAGGTTTATGGAATTCTATCTGCAACATGAGAAAAACCTCCATAATCTTTTATATGCCTATAATACATCCGACAATTTTAAAACCAAAGAGGAGTATTTAGAAAGATATCCCGGAGATGATATGGTAGATATATTAAGCTTTGATGCTTATCAATATGATGATCCGGTGAAAAACGATTGGTTTGTAAAAAAAGTAAATAATCTCCTGGCCATCATTGGGGAAATTGCTACTGAAAAAAATAAGCTTACTGCGCTTGCAGAAACTGGCTATGAAGCTATCCCCTATGCTGAATGGTGGACACAAACCCTCCAAAAAGCAATTGGTAAAAATAAAATTTCGTATGCATTGTTATGGCGGAATAATTATGGCATAAATCAATGGCTAACACCGCCACGGATGCATTACTATGCACCTTACAAGGGACAGGTTTCAGAAAAAGACTTTATAAAATTTTATAATCAGGATAATACCTTATTTGAAAAAAAAGTGTCCGCTGAAAAACTATATCAATGATGTTTTTCCGGAAAACATAATCCTGAAATGATTAATAAATAAAGTTAATTGAAACTTACGCTGATTGATATTAGTATTGTTATAGCTTACCTCATAACTATGTTAATGGTTGGCTGGTTCCTGCGTAAAAAAGCCAGGCGGAATAAGGAAAATTATTTAATGGGTGGTAAATCACTGCCATGGTATATGCTGGGTTTAAGTGATGCTTCAGATATGTTTGATATCAGCGGCACTATGTGGATGGTTGCACTTTGTTTTGTGTATGGATTGAAAAGTATCTGGTTACCCTGGCTTTGGCCTGTGTTTAACCAGGTGTTTATGATGATGTTTTTGAGCAAATGGCTGCGCCGCAGCAATGCCAACACAGGAGCGGAGTGGCTGCTCACAAGGTTTGGTACAACAGGGACAGGTATTAAAGGCTCTCAAATAATTGTAATCGCCTTTGCCCTGATCGGTTGCCTGGGATTTTTAGCCTATGGTTTTATAGGGCTTGGCAAATTTATGGAAATATTTATCCCGTGGGATGTGATAAAAGGCTATATACCTTTTGATATTTCGCCAAAATATGTTCCGCATTTTTATGGCATCGTGTTTACGCTTTTTGCTATGTTCTATTCCATCATTGGGGGTATGCATAGTATCGTATTGGGAGATGTTATCAAATACTCGATCATGATAGTTGCATCGATCTGTATTGGTGTACTTGCCATGCAGCATTTGCATGGGCAAACATTGAATGTGCCACATGGATGGGATAATCCTTTTTTTGGCTGGAAACTGGACCTTAACTGGAATAAAATTGCTGCCGATGCCAATAAAAAAATTGCCGAGGATGGATTCAGCCTGTTCGGAATATTTTTTATGATGATGATTTTAAAAGGAGTGTTTGCATCGCTTGCGGGACCTGCACCCAATTATGATATGCAAAAAGTATTAAGTACACGCTCACCAAAGGATGCCAGTAAAATGACAGGTTTTGTAAGTATTATTTTATTGCCGGTGCGCTATACCATGATCATTGGTCTTACTGTTCTTGCATTACTTTATTACAATCAATTGTATTTAAAAGGTCCTGACGGTGTCACAGATTTTGAAAGAATTTTACCCGCCACAATAAATAATTTTTTACCAATTGGTGTATTGGGAATTGTACTCACAGGCTTACTCGGAGCTTTTATGGGTACGTTTAGTGGTACTTTAAATGCTGCACAGGCCTACATTGTAAATGATATATACCTAAAATATATCAACCCGAAGGCAAATAATAAAAAAACAATGTCGGCTAATTATATTGTTGGTATTGTGGTAGTTGTTGTTAGTGTGGTAGTTGGTTTTATGGCCCATAATGTAAATGATATTCTGCAATGGATTGTTGGCGGACTTTACGGTGGATATGTTGCTGCCAATTGTTTAAAATGGTATTGGTGGCGTTTTAATGCAAACGGTTTCTTCTGGGGTATGGGAATAGGTATTTTTGGAGCTTTAGCAATGGCCAAATTCCTTCCAGCCCATTCACAATTGTATTGGTGGCCCTTGTTATTTGTATTGTCGCTCGCCGGGAGCATAATAGGTACTTATGCAGTACCGGCAACAGATATGTTGATATTGAAATCTTTTTACAAAACTGTAAGACCCTGGGGTTTTTGGAAACCCGTACATCAACTAGTTGTGGCTGACGATCCCTCTTTTGTGGGTAATAAGAGATTTAAGCTGGATATGTTCAATGTTGTATTAGGAATTATAGCACAGCTATGTTTAACCATTTTGCCCATGTATCTGATTCTTGGCTATAACATGCCATTGATGGTTACATTAGCAATCCTTTTAGTCATTGTCATCATTTTGAAAAAAACATGGTGGAATAAACTTGAAAATTAAAATAATCAGTATGAAAACTATTTTTTTAAAAAAAATGGAGATGCTTGAAAAAAGACATGAGTTGCTTTTACAAAGAACCAATGAAAAATTAAACGAAGGAAACGGGGTTGTGAGCAGGTATAGGTACCCGGTATTGACAGCCGATCACACGCCATTGTTCTGGCGTTACGATTATAATTCCGAAACAAATCCATTTTTAATGGAGCGTATCGGAATTAATGCAGTTTTGAATGCAGGTGCGATTAAATGGAACAATAAATATATAATGGTTGCCAGGGTGGAAGCCGCTGACCGGAAATCTTTTTTTGCAGTTGCTGAAAGTGATAACGGGATTGATAATTTCCGTTTTTGGGATTACCCTGTTGTTATGCCCGAAACTTTGAATCCGGATGGTAACATCTACGATATGCGCTTGGTGCAACATGCTGATGGATGGATCTATGGTCTATTCTGTACAGAACGAAAAGACCCTGATGCGCCAAAATTCAACCAGTCGGCAGCTATTGCTCAATGTGGTATTGCACGGACAAAAAACCTGGTAAAATGGGAGCGGCTCAACGATCTTGTTACAACATCTCCACAACAAAGAAATGTAGTACTGCATCCCGAATTTGTAAATGGACAATATGCCTTTTATACCAGGCCTCAGGATGGTTTTATTGAAGCGGGTACTGGTGGAGGTATTGGCTTTGGATTAAGCAGTTCAATTGAAAATGCCATAGTAGAAAAAGAAATAGTAATTGACCAGAAAGTATATCATACAGTATACGAAGCCAAGAACGGGCTTGGGCCAGCACCAATAAAAACACAGAAAGGTTGGCTCCACTTGGCGCATGGGGTGCGTAATACCGCAGCAGGGCTACGATATGTACTGTATGTGTTCATGACAGATCTGCATGATCTTACTAAAGTAATATACAAACCAGCCGGATATTTTATGGCTCCAGAAGGTGAAGAAAGAATTGGTGATGTGTCAAACGTATTATTCAGCATTGGTTGGATAATGGATGACGATGGCTCGGTGTTTATTTATTATGCATCTTCAGATACAAGAATGCATGTTGCTACTTCAACAATCCGTCAATTACTTGATTATGTTATGAACACACCTGCTGATGGTTTTGGATCGGCCAGCACCGTAAAAACCATTGTTGATTTGATTGATAAAAACCAGTCAGCCAATATAGAAAATTTGGTTTCAAATGATACGATCAACAATCTGGTAAAATAAAATGAGAACAGAAGAAAACATACATGAGACTACGGTAAAAAAACTGCTGGTCTTTAAGGATCAAATGTACAATGAATGGTTTTCTATATTAAAGTACTGGTCATCATATACCATTGATGAAGAGCATGGCGGGTTTTATGGCAGTGTTGATAATAACGATATTGCAAAGGTTGATTCTGCAAAGGGAATTGTACTAAATAGTCGTATTTTATGGACTTTCTCTGCATCGTCTTTCCTTTTAAAAAATAAATTGGGAAAAGAAATCGCTGACCGGGCGTTCAATTACATTAATGATCATTTTGTTGATGAAGAATTTGGTGGTACATATTGGTCTGTTGATTATAAAGGGAATGTACTTGACAGCAGGAAACAAATTTACGGGCTCTCCTTTTGCATCTATGGCATGAGTGAGTATTATAGGCTAACCCGAAACCAGGCTGCACTTGATCTTTGTATCAGCTTGTTTAATTGTATAGAACAATACAGTTATGATTCCAAATATGGTGGCTATTATGAAGCATTTTCCAGAGAATGGAAAACTATTGATGACATGCGGTTAAGTGAAAAAGATGATAACCAGAAAAAAACAATGAACAGCCATTTGCATATTATTGAAGCCTATACAAATTTATACAGAGTATGGCCTGATGATGAACTTAAAAAAAAGATTGTTGGCTTACTTGATATTTTTGATAAACACATCATTAATAAAGATTCTTATCATCTCAATCTTTTTTTTGACGAACAATGGAAACCAAAATCATCATTAGTCTCTTACGGGCATGATATTGAAGCGTCCTGGCTTTTATTGCAATGTGCCGAAACTGTTGAGAAATCCGGGTATAAAGAATTATTTAAAAAGTATGCCATTGAAATTGCCTACTCAGCCTCTGAAGGCCTCGCTAACGATGGTGGCCTTCTTTATGAATATGAACCCTTAGATGGACAGCTGATTGCAGAAAAACATAGCTGGCCACAGGCCGAAGCAATGATTGGGTTCTTTAATGTTTATCAGTTAACGGGAAAGATAAAATACCTTCAGCACGCTTTAAAGAATTGGGAATTTATAAACGAGCATATCATTGATAAAAAAAACGGAGAATGGTTTTGGGGCGTTGATGAAAATAATGTGGTAATGGCAGGTAAAGATAAAGCAGGATTTTGGAAATGCCCTTATCATAATACAAGGGCTTGTATGGAGTTGATCAGCCGTATTGAGGAAATTGTTAAAAAGAAAATAGTATGAAGAAAGTTTATATAGGGTTATTAATTGGCACAGCATTTTTTTTATCCTGCAAAAAAAGTGATACAATTAACGGGGGAGGAGGCAGCTCAACAGTAAGCTATAAAAACTTTTATGTTGATGGCAATAATTTAAGAGACAGCAGTAAACATTCATTTGTGATGAGGGGAAATAATTTTCCTGTCTTTTGGTTTCCTGCACAGTACAAACCTTCCCTGGCCGCCGCCTCTTCACTAAATGCAAATGCAGCACGGTTAGTTTGGCAATTAGATGTACAGCCCTGGACTCCTTCTTTATCTGTCCTGGATGAGGCCCTTGCAGAATGTGTTGCCAGGAAATTGGTTCCCATTGTTGAGTTACATGATTTTACCGGTGGTACCAGCGCAGCAAACTTAACCGCTGCGGCAAATTATTTTGTAAGAGCGGATGTAAAACTAATACTGGATAAATATGCACATCTACTCATCATCAACATTGCCAATGAGTGGGGCGATGGTTCAGTAAATGAATTGGCCTGGAAGAATGCATACATTCCTGCCATTGACATCATCCGTAATGCAGGTTATAAACTACCGATAATGATAGATGCACCAGGTTACGGACAGAATGAAAGTGCCATTGTTCAATATGGTGTCGATTTACTAAACAACGATCCTTTGAAGAACATAATTTTCAGTACGCATGCTTATTCAAACTGGAATAATAATACAACATACAGCAACCGTATCAGCGCCATCCAAAATAAAGGGCTTTGCCTTGTGTTTGGCGAATTTGGCTGGGATGTGCCGGCAGCACAGCAGCCTTCGGGGTTTTTATGTAAGGTTGATGCGCCCTTACTGATGCAGCTTTGCAAGACAAACGGAATTGGTTACCTGGGCTGGAGCTGGACAGGTAATGATGCCAACAATGCCTGTTTTGATATGAGCAACAGTTGGACAGATACAACACATCTTACTTTCTGGGGAAAGCAATGGGCTTATGATATCAATGGTGTAAAGAATACCGGCGTAAAAGCATTTGTTTATCATTAATAATATTAGTTATGAAAAAAATAATTTTTATTCCTGTACTGTTGATCTTTATGTCAATAACAATTATGTCGATGATGAAAGCAAAAAAAATAAAGATTGTTTTCTTCGGCGATTCCATTACACAAATGGGAATTAACAAAGGTGGTTATATTGACAGGATAAAAAATTTAATCAATGAAAAAGGAATTCAGAATAATTTTGAAATTATAGGAGCCGGGGTTGGTTATGATAAGATTTATGACCTGTATTTGCGGATGGAAGATGATGTGTTGGCAAAAATGCCTGATGTAGTGGTGATCTATGAAGGTGTAAATGATGTAGGACATAAATATTCCACACATACCGGAACAGATATTGAAAAATACGAAAGGTTTTATTCAGCTATCATAAAAAAATTACAGGCAAAAGGCATTAAAGTATTTGTTTGTACGCCAACGCTGCTGGGAGAAAAGAAAGATAAAGCTAATCCACAGGATGCAGAAATAGATGCATATTCGGATATTATCAGAAAGTTAGCCGCTTCCATGAATTGTACATTGATTGACCTGCGGAAAATATTTGTGGATTATGTGCAGGCAAATAATATAGAAAATAAAGGATTAGGATTTCTTACAGTAGATGGAATACATCCTTCTGAACTGGGTAATCAGCTACTGGCTGATGAAATGACAAAAGCATTGCATATACAATAAAAACTTACGTATGAAAAAAATCATCCTGTTGTTGACCACATTTTTAATCAACATCCATATGAACGCACAAACTAAAAACGGCGATCAGCAAAAGGTAGCGGCCATTTTGAAACAAATGACGCTTGAAGAAAAAGTTGGGCAGATGACCCAGGTAACATTGGGTGTAGTTTCAACAGTTACGGATGGTGTGCTTGATTTGGCTAATTTAAAAAAAGCTATTGTTGATTATAAAGTTGGTTCTATATTAAATGTAACAGGCCATGCATTGACACTTAATGAATGGAAAAAACTAATTACACAAATACAGGATGAATCAAAAAATACAAGGTTAAAGATTCCGGTTCTTTATGGTTTAGATGCTATTCATGGTCAGACCTATACTTTAGGTTCTACCCTTTTTCCACAAAATATTGCGTTGGCTGCAACCCGTAATATTGACATTGTAAAATCGGTTGCCAAAGTAACAGCCGCAGAACTCAGGGCATCTGGTGTTCGCTGGAATTATGCGCCCGTGCTGGATTGTGGCCGTCAACCTTTATGGTCAAGGTTCCCTGAAACTTATGGAGAAGATGTGTACCTGGGTAAAACAATGGGAGCCACCGCTGTAAGAGCTTACGAAGAGGATGGATTAAAAAATCCAACGGCAGTTGCCAGTTGTATGAAACATTATCTCGGCTACTCTGCTTCAAGAACCGGTAAAGACAGAACACCGATTTATTTACCCGAAATAGAATTAAGAGAATACTATCTTCCCCAGTTTGCTGCTGCAATTAAAGCAGGATGTTCATCTATCATGATTAATGGATCAGAGATCAACGGAATTCCTGTGCATTCCAGTAAATATTTACTAACTGATGTTTTGCGTAAGGAGCTTGGTTTTGAAGGCGTGATTGATACTGATTGGGAGGATATTATCCGCCTGCATACCAGGCATAATGTCGCACCAACACCTTTAGATGCTGTGGCAATGGGGATTAATGCAGGTATTGATATGAGCATGGTGCCAAATGATTTTTCTTTTTACAAACTGTTGCTGGAAGCAGTGCAAAAGAAAATGGTCAGCATGGATCGCATCAATGATGCCGTTACAAGAATCTTAATGATGAAAATGAAACTGGGTTTGTTTGATAACCCGTATCCAGAACTTGCTGCTGAAACAAATTTTGGTAAAGCATCTTACCAGGAAATAGCATTGGATGCCGCTAGAGAATCTATGACATTGCTTAAAAATAATAATAGCATTTTGCCGTTAAAAAAATCATCAAAGATTTTAGTTGCAGGTCCTGCAGCACAAACCATCAGCGGATTGAACGGTGCCTGGAGTTATACATGGCAGGGAAAAGATGAGCAGTGGTATCCTGAAGACAGTAGAACAATTCTGCAAACGATTAGTAATAAAGCTGGCGCTGCTAATGTAGTAACATCCTCAGTAAAAGGATTTGAGAATTCTCAAAACTATGATGTAGAAAAACTGAAAGCCGCTGCTGTAAATGTTGATGTCATCGTACTTTGCCTTGGCGAAAATGCTTATGCAGAAAGCCCCGGTAATACAAGAGATTTGGCGTTGCCTGATAACCAGAGACTGCTTGCTGAAGCGGCTATTGCAACCGGCAAACCCGTTGTATTGATTTTAACAGAAGGAAGGCCCCTGTTTATTACCGGTATAGAACCAGCTATAAAAGCCATACTTATGGGCTATTGGAGCGGAAAGAAAACTGCTGAAGCCATTGGAGATGTTTTATTTGGTGATTATAATCCTTCTGGAAGACTTCCTTTCAGTTATTCAAAAAGCATGGGTGAAATTGTTTTATACGATCGTAAACCATCGGAAGATATCCGTGAGATATTCAATGAAAATGTGTTGATGAATGGTTATGATCCACTCTTTCCGTTTGGTTGGGGATTGAGTTACACAACATTTGATTACAGTGATATCGGGCTCAGTTCATCAACTCTAAAAGCAAATGATAAACTGATTGTAAAAGTTACAGTTAGAAATACCGGAACTATGGATGGTAAGCACAGCGTGGAATTATATACGCATGATATGTACGCCAGTATTACACCCAACATGAAACGTTTACGTGCATTTCAAAAAATATTTTTAAAAGCAGGTGAAAGTAAAGAACTGAGTTTTACCATTGATAAGAACGACCTGGCTTTTGTAAATGGTGAATTAAAAACAGTGACAGAGCCGGGTGCATTTGAAATAATGATCGGCGATAAAAAAGCGAACATTAATTATGAACAATAAGATCATTCGTGGTTTATTTCAAGCGTTAATTATATTGAATGTGCAATGCTCTGTTGCGCATGAGGGGCTTACATTCTATGCTGCCAATAATCCAAACATTCAATATACTGGCCGGATCGATTTTACAAACCCTGCATTGCCAAGGTTCTGGCAACCGGGTGTTTATATAAATGCAAAGTTTGCCGGCAATGCCTGTGAGGTTATTTTGAATGACGAGATGCTATGGGGTAAAAACCATAATTATATTGAAGTGGTTATTGATGAAGAAGCCATGCGCCTGCAGACATCAAAAAAATGCGATACGATTATTATAGCTGGTTTGAAAGATGGTATTCACAAAATCAGCATTGTAAAAAATACCGAAGCCAATATTGGATACCTTGAACTGGTTGGAATCAGGTGTAAAGAATTATTAACACCGGATAATAAACCCCTTCGTAAAATAGAATTTTTTGGTAACTCGATTACCTGCGGTACCGGCGCTGATCAGTCAGCAATACCTTGCGGTAAAGGCGTTTGGCAGGATCAGCACAATGCTTACCTCAGTTATGGGGCTGTTACAGCACGGGCTTTAAATGCACAATATCATCTCTCGGCTGTATCAGGCATTGGCCTAATGCACAGTTGCTGCAACATGGATGTGATCATGCCACAGGTATATGATAAAGTAAGTATGCGAAATGATACCATTACCTGGGATTTTCATAACTATATACCGGATGTGGTTACTGTTTGCCTGGGACAAAATGATGGTGTACAAAATTCAAAAACATTTTTGAACAACTATATTTCATTTTTGCAAACCATTAAAAAGCATTATCCCAAAGCAACGATCATTTGCCTGAGCAGCCCGATGGCTGATACAACGCTGCGAAACTTTTTACGGATTTCTTTAAATGATGTGGTGAAAGAATTTAATAAAGCGGGTGATAATAAAGTGTACAGCTATGTTTTTGATAAGCAGTACAAAAATGGGTGCGACCATCATCCCGATTTGAAGGAGCATGAAGAAATAGCAGCTTTGCTTACAGATTTTATCCGTAAGAAAATGAATTGGTAATTTTATTACAGGCCAAATTCGCCATCAGCCAATTTTCGTAATGCTATTATATTCATCACTATAAAAAATTAATAACTATGTCATACACTCCATCAGAAAACAGGTATAATGATATGCGCTACAACCGCTGCGGTAAAAGCGGGTTGCTTTTACCCGCCATTTCATTGGGCCTTTGGCACAATTTCGGGTCGGTGGATGGCACCTGAAGTAAATCAGCCACACTAAATACATGGCCCGAAAGACTGGGTGATTGGTTATTGGATAATGAATATTTAAAAAAATAAGTTCAATGAAAACAATACTGGTATTGGTTCTTCTCAGCATGCTGTCTGTTATGGTATTTGCACAAACCGGGCAGCATAAATTGATAGATAAAAAGGCGACTGCCGAAACGAATGCGCTGTATGATAATTTGTATCAACTATCTAAAAACCATATCCTCTTTGGCCACCAGCATGCAACTGAATATGGACATGGATGGCGTGGAGATGAAAACAGATCTGATGTAAAATCTGTAACCGGTTCCCATCCTGCTGTAATTGGTGTCGATTTCAGCGGGCTATCCGGAAGGCCGGATAGTATTATCGAAAAAGTGAAAATAGCAATGCGTAAAAATATTGCTGATACTTATAACAGGGGAGGTGTCACTACAGTTGCCTGGCATTTTGCAAACCCCGTTACACCCACTGATTTTTACTGGAAAGATTCTGTATCGGCACCGGCAGTAAAAATGATCATACCCGGCGGATCGTATCATCACAAGTATAAACAGATATTGCAAACCATTGCTAATTTTGCAAAATCAGTAAAAGGTAAAGATGGTAAAACGGTGCCGATGATCTTCCGTCCTTATCATGAGTTTGATGGTGATTGGTTCTGGTGGGGCAGATCGCATTGCACGACGGAGGAGTTTACAACTTTATGGAAATTTACTGTTTCTTACCTGCGCGATAGTTTAAGTGTTCACAATTTTATTTATGCTTTTTCGCCCGATAATAAATTTTACAGCGAAGCAGAATACATGGATCGCTACCCTGGCAATGAATGGGTGGATATCGTTGGTTTTGATGACTACGGTGATTTTGGGCGCTTTGGAATTTATAAATTAGATTCGGGTATTGCCAAATTAAAAATCGTAAATGATTTTGCCAAAAAAACCAATAAGCTGGCTGCTTTTACTGAAACAGGTTTGGAATCCATCCCAAATGCAACCTGGTGGACAGAAACTTTATTAAAATCACTGAAGAAGAATAAATTGGAGTTAGCCTATGTATTGGTTTGGCGAAATGATGAAACCAGCCCAACTCATTATTATGCTCCTTATCCCGGCCAGGTTAGCGAAGAAGATTTTATTAAATTTTATAAGGATCCCTATACCATGTTTGAAAAAGATCTGCCTCCCATGTACAGAAACAATAAAAAATAAAATAAACTATGAAATATTTTTTAAGTATTGTGATTTGTTTTTGCATGATAAGTTTCTGCAAAGCTCAGCCGGTAAAAAAACACGGACAGCTCAAAGTTACCGGCACCAGCTTAGTTGACAAAGATGGCAAACCAATTTCCTTACACGGAATGAGTTTTGGGTGGAGTTGCTTTCACCCTCGGTTTTATACAGCAGGCGCAGTTAAATGGTTGTACAAGGACTGGAAATGTAATGTGGTACGTGCTGCATTGGGTGTAGAGCCTAAGGCCGGTTATATTGCTGATCCAAAGGCTTCAACGGAACTTATAAAAACTGTTGTGAATGCAGCCATCAAAGAAGGGATCTATGTTATCATTGACTGGCACAGCCACAATATTAATTTAAAAGAGGCAAAAATATTTTTTGCAGAGATGGCCGAAAAATATGCCGGGCATCCCAATATTATTTATGAACTCTTTAATGAACCCGATTATGAAACATGGTCCGAAGTAAAAGCTTACGCAACTGAGATCATTGAAGTTGTCAGGAAATTTGATACAAAAAATATCATTCTGGTTGGCAGTCCACGCTGGGACCAGGAAATTATGATGCCCGCCAACGATCCGATTAAAGGGTATGATAATTTAATGTACACGATGCATTTTTATGCAGGTACTCATAAACAATGGCTGCGTGACAGAACCGACAGTGCTATCCAAAAGGGATTACCAGTTTTTATTTCTGAATGTGCCGGTATGGAAGCTACAGGCGATGGTGAGCTTGAATATGAGGAATGGCAAAAATATATTGATTGGATGGATGCAAGAGGCTTAAGCTGGGTTACCTGGTCGGTGTCTGATAAAAATGAAACCTGCTCAGTCTTAAAGACTTCAGCTTCATCAAATGGTAATTGGAAAGAAAACAATTTGAAAATATCAGGCATCAAAACAAGGGAGTATTTGAGAAAATATTCTAAGCAATAACTCTAAAATAAATCATGAAGTAAATATTTGTATGTGCAATAAACTTTTTAAACCCCAGCACCAACATCCATTCTGTACTTGCCATTCCCAGCGCAATGACGATACCCCTAATCTACCTTCTAAATATGCCTTTTGCTCATAAGGATCATCATATGTAAAGGTATCATCAGAAATTAAAGTTTTGCAAACGATAAAAAATCCTGAATTAAGTTAGATATTTGTTCTGTTCTCGCTACAAGTTGGAAACGTAGTTTTCACCTCCGTTTTTGTTTGTAATTATTTCAATATAGTTGATATGCAAGTTATTTTAGGTGTTATTTTCCATTTTCTAGGTGGTTTTGCTTCAGGCAGTTTTTATATGCCCTTTAGAAAGGTAAGAGGATGGGCATGGGAAAGCTACTGGATCATTGGAGGTTTGTTTTCGTGGCTAATTGTTCCGCCATTGGCAGCTTATCTTACAATACCACATTTTGCAGATATTATAAGGCAAACTGGTGGCTCAACTATATTATATACTTATATATTTGGTTTGTTATGGGGGATTGGAGGTTTAACATATGGCCTTGGTGTTCGCTATCTCGGAGTTTCTCTAGGAAGCAGCATAATCCTTGGTTTATGTATGGTGTTCGGAGCTTTAATACCTTCTGTATATTATAATATATACCCAAAAGAAGGCAAGGATACAATAAGCATGATCGCAAGTAGCCATTGGGGGTTATTTGTTTTGGCAGGGTTAGTTATCTGTATCATCGGTATTATTCTTTGCGGTAAAGCCGGAACAATGAAAGAACGGGAATACCAGGTTTCTGAAAAAGCAAATCCCGGAAGCAGCCAGCTAAAGTTTGAGTACAAATTTGCACTTGGGTTATTTGTTTCTATAGTTTCGGGAATATTAAGTGCCTGTTTTAATTTTGGTTTGGAGGCCGGTAAGCCTATGGCCCTGGTGGCTAATAATATTTGGACCACAGCAAATCCTGGTCATGGCGAGTTTCTCTTTAGGAATAACGTTATTTATGTAGTGCTTCTATGGGGTGGATTGACCACTAACTTTATCTGGTGTATGATTTTAAATGCGCGTAATAAAACTTTTGGAGACTATGCCAATAAAAAAACTCCATTGATTTCAAACTATTTGTTTGCAGCTCTTGCAGGCACAACATGGTTCCTCCAGTTTTTCTTTTATGGCATGGGAGAAAGTAAACTAGGAAATGGCGCCAGTTCCTGGATATTACATATGTCCTTTATTATATTGGTTGCCAATATGTGGGGGTTTGTATCTAAAGAGTGGAAAGGGGTAAGCAAAAAAACACGCTTTACAATTATTACGGGAGTCTTTATTATTATTTTATCAGTATTGGTTGTAGGCTATGGAAATTATATAAAAAATTAGTTGATATAAAGTTATAATATAATTCAATTTATGGAACGTGTTGCTTTTAAAATGAAATTATACAAAGGCTTTGAAGAAGAATATAAAAAAAGACATAGTGAGATATGGCCTGAACTTCAGGAATTATTAAAGAATAGCGGTATTACAGAATACTCTATTTTCTTAGACGAAACCACCAACAGTTTATTTGGCGTTTTAAAAGCACGTGATGCTAAAATTTTGGATAGTCTGCCGCAACAGGAAGTAATGCAGCGCTGGTGGAAATATATGAAAGATATCATGGAAACCAACCCTGATAATTCCCCCGTAAGCATTCCGTTAGATGAAGTATTTTACCTGCCCTAATTTTATTGACTTCCAGGTTAGTTGAAAAACATCCTTAAAATAATAAGATTTTCAAGAGTTTTTTAACAAATAATTGGTAATTTACAACGTTTAAGTTCAAAGCAAATAAACGGATACCACAGGATACTACAGGATAGTTTAGCATTTAGTTAACATATCTTGGGTCCGATTCATTATTATCTAACCAAGTTGATTGCTATGTTTCCTATCCCTACTGCTATTTCAGTAAAATTGGTTAAGAATAAAATCTGTTTATTTTCTTCGAATTTTTTAAAAGATCTCTCAGTAAACCAACTATATTTTTTATTGCTATGAATAAATTTATTACAAAAATTCTTCCTCTTTTAGCGTTGGTGGTTTTGTTAAGCAATTGCAAAAAAAAGGCATTTGATGATTATTATGGAAGGCCTGCATCACTACAGCCACCTATTTACCAGGTTTTGCAATCAAAAGGCAACTTCACCAGCTTACTTGCTTGCATTGATAAAGCAAATTATAAAAGCGTATTAAGTGCTGCTGGAAGTTGGACGATGTTTGCACCGAATGACAGCGCTTTTAAGGTGTTTTTAGCTTCCAGAAGCCTCACCAGTGTATCACAACTAGATTCAGGTACCTGTTCTCAAATTGTAACCTACTCTTTAGTTTTTAATGCTTTCACAAAGGCTTTGCTAAGTAATTACCAATCCAACTCAGGTTATGTGGCAAACCTGGCTTTTAAAAGACGAACAGCCAACTATGGAGGATTTTATAATGATACCTCGTATACAGGTCAAATAGTGAAAGCATTGGCGTCTAATAGAAATTCTGCATTTGTATTAGGCGATAATAATAATAAATACATACCTTATTTTACTGATAATTATTTTACAAATAAACAACTATCTGCTACAGACTATAACTACTTTTATCCAGGTTCCACTTATACTGGATTTAATGTGGTTGATGCAAAGGTTGTTAACCAGGATATTTTTGCTGAAAACGGATACATTCATGAAATTGATAAAGTAATACTTCCCCTGCCAAACATTGATAAATATCTTGCATCCAATCCTTTATACAGTGAATTTAAAAAATTGTTTGATAAATACATGGTTCAGTTTGTTCTGAATTCTGATGCTACAAGCCGCTATAGGTTGTTAACCGGCCTTAATGATAATGTGTATATAAAAACCTTTAATGGTGCATTAGGATTTTCTCCTAATAACGAAAATTATTTAAAACTTCAGGATAATGACGGGCAATCAGATGGTTGGACGATGTTTGTTCCTACAAATACAGTATTACTTAGTTATATTAATACAGTACTGCTTGAGAATTACACCTCCCTTGATGCGATGCCAATTCAAATTATCATTGATTTCCTAAATGCTCACATGTGGCAAACAACAGTTTGGCCCACCAAATTTGCCACTACCAATAACGTTCAGAACGAGCCTGCAAAGTTTGATCCAGCGACAGATATCATTGAAAAGAAAATATTGAGTAATGGTATTTTTTACGGCACAAGCAAAGTACAGCAGGCAAATGTTTTCAGTACGATTTATGGAAGAGCTTATTTAGATCCTAAATATTTGTTGATGACAAGGCTTTTGGATCTCAATTACCGCTATACCATCACGATCCCTACTTTAAAGTTTACAATGATAATGATGTCAGATTCAGCTCTCAAAGCCTGGGGATACGATTATATCATTGGCCAGCTTGCCTGGCAGTACATTGCCCCGGGAACTACCGTTTCAGCGTCAAGTGGAATTGCCCTTGCTAATCTTCAAAGGATTTTGGCAATGTCAATTATCCCAACTCCAAACGGGGAATTAGATAATTTAACAGGCACAGGTATTGTAGAAACGTTGAGTGGCGACTACATAAAATACAATGCAAATAAATTCATTTCTGCCGGTTCCCAGGATAGTGGCTTAACAAATAATAGCGGCTACCCCATAAACGTAAAGAACACTAAGCTATCATCAAACGGGCGGGTGTATTATGTTGATAATATTTTAAATTTCAGTTTAAAAAATCTTGGATACAGCATTACTAAGTTAGGTAGCCCGGTAGCTTCCCAGTTTAATTACTTTTACCAGTACTTACTCAATTCTGCTATTTTCACCCCGGCAACTACAGATATTCTTGGTGTTAGCCCTGGTGCTTTTTATACCGTATTTATTCCAAATAATGCCGCTATTCAAAGTGCTGTAAATGCAGGCTTCTTACCCCGAACAGGTAACGGACCTACTTATGTACCAAATTTTAATCCTGCCGCACTAAATTCAAGAGATTCAGTAACAAGATTTCTACAGTATCACATTTTAGGCAAGGGGACTGTTGTGCCTGATGGTAAAAAAACAGGCTCATTTGAAACATTATTTAAAAAGATAAATGGGGATGCAACCACTGTAACTATTAACAGCACACCAGGCACAATGACAATTACTGATGCTTATGGAAGGGTTTCAACCTTAATACTTGCAAGCAGCAATAATCTGGCGGACAGGGCTGTAATTCACCTCATTAATAATTACCTGCAATACAATCCTAATTAACTATACCAGTGTATAACTAACGACTATAATAGTATGAAAAAATTTTACCGCTTAGGCCCATATTCTTTTCTAATTATTGCATTATTCTGGTGCGCAAATATTTATTCGCAGGATGCAGCACTTATCATCAGAGGTAAGGTGGTTGACAAAAAAGGCCGAGCTCCTATCCAACATGTTTCTGTTTCAGAAATAGATGCTGATAATCGTACTGTAAGAGGGATTGCAACGGATATAGACGGTAATTTTGCTCTTAAAATTTCTAACCCAAAAGATAAAATTAGTTTCTCTTTCATAGGATATAAGACTATCACACAATCAATCAAGGCACAAGCAAATTTTGTTGTCGCACTTGAACAGGAAAATAGTCAATTGGGTGAAGTAGTGATTGTAGCTGATAGAAAAACCAATAATGGTAACCTGAGCGTTTCGGATAAAAACTTGACTATAGCTACCGGTAGAATCGAAGCTAAAGTATTGGAAGAAATGAGCGCTGCATCCATTGATCAGGCATTACAGGGCCGTTTATCTGGTGTGGATATAACAGCATCTTC
>JADGPY010000092.1 GCA_017882205.1 Chitinophagaceae bacterium | reverse complement strand
TGGAATTAATGACAGCCTATGGAATGAAGCCCATAGAAGTTTTACGCTCTGCGACCTCAGTAAATGCAGATGTATTTGGTTACGCAAATAAAACAGGGAGAATTAAAAAAGGCCTTCTTGCTGATATTATCATGGCAGATGGAGATCCTTCTATCAATATAAGCGCTCTTCGCAAAATTTTGTTTGTTATGAAAGATGGAAAAATTTATAAAGAGCTTTAATGAATTACGATTTTTTCTGCGTGGATAGCTATTTGAACAGATCCTGCCATGACAAAGACTTTTATTGAATTTAAAATAAGGTTGAGCAAACTATAAAAGGACTGCTGTTCTGTGTTTTGCATCCCGGGAAATATTGGTGTGTTCTTCAACCAGCTTTAAAGTGCGTGAATATAAGCGGCACTATCTTTAAATTTATCGGGATTCATTTCAACAAAAAAATTCTTTACACCTCCTGTTTTAGCAGCGGCAAAAAATTCCTTCCAGTCAATAACGCCGTTGCCAATGGGCACCTCCTTTTTGTCGGTGGTCCAATCTGACAGATGAGATGAAATAAATCTTCCGGGATATTTTTTAAAGTAATCAGAGGCTTTGTAACCAAGATTGATAACTTCTGTCTGGAACTGCATTTTAACCAGCCCGGGATCGAAGCGGCTCATCAAGGCATCGTAGATCAGCTGGCCATCCAGTGTTGCGAATTCAATTTCATGGTTGTGGTAACCGGCCTGCATACCCGCCTTCTTTATTTTCTCTGCAGCTTTGTTTAGTTTATCCGTAGCATCGAGATAATCTTTTAATGTGGCAGTTTTCGGCAATCCGAAAGAAGAACATATCATTTGTGTAAGTCCTAATTGCTGTGACCACTCCATGCGGCCATCCAGGTCATTAGTCAATTCATCAAAACCAAAATGGCAGCTTGGACAGCTAAGACCCGCATCATTAATGATGCTGCGCATGTCTGCCGTCTTTATGTTTACCAGCGGGCCAAAACCATTGGTGACATAACCTTTAGGAGAACACATTTCTGTAAGCTGGTAACCAAGGCCTGCCATCATTTTCAAGGTGCCGGCAAAATCTTTGGCAAGTATATCTTTTACAGACCATGTTTGAAACCCAATGGGCATATTGTTGACTGCAGCATGTGCAAACAGTTGCTTTGGTAATTGTGATAAAGCCAATGCAGCGCCTAATCCCAATGAAGTTTTTCCAATGAATGCTCTACGGTTAATGGTTTTCATGATCAGTTATTTATTGTTTTAAATAGATGCGGGATCCCAGCCTTGCCGGTAATCACGTGATAAATATTTGTTTGCATCGGGCACATTGGTGATTTTAAGATTTGCAGCATCATACTTTAACAGCCGGTTTGATCTTAATGCCACCGCATATAAATTTATCGCTTCGGTTATATGCTCTGCATCGGAGAAGTTACCAGGGTATTGCTTTCCGGTTTTGCAGGCATCAACAAACAATGGTAAAGCCTGGGAAGTTTGTTGTACCTGGTTTCGTTTATCTGGATTCACATTTGCAGGCTGATCTATTTTTTTACCTGAAATGATCTGGGGATTCTGCACGTTGAAACCCGCAAGTATTTTACCCTGATCCCCAACAAACATCATTCCTTCTTCGGGCAATTCCTTATTATCATTGGATAACTCAACAGGTATTGGCGGGCGCATGCCTCCATCGTACCAGCATAGATCAATTGGCGGCCTGTTGCCATTTGCAGGATATTTAAAACGAACCGTGCTGGCCATTGGAAATGAAAAATCATTCTCAATGCGATAGGGAACAGGATCATGAAAGCTGCAAACATGGCTACGATGCGGTTCCACACTTACCGGTGACGTTAATTGCAGTGCATTAAAAACGGTCCACAGGCTGTAGTGGCCCATATCTGCCATTGACCCGCCACCGAAATCGTACCAGCCTCTGAACACCATATTGGTATAGTTAGGATGATAAGGACGATCAGCTTCCGGTCCCAGCCACAGATTCCAGTCAAACCCATTTGGAACAGGTGGTTTCTCCGTGGGAATCTCGGGGTATTGCGGCCAAACAGGACGGTTCGTCCAGTTGTGTACTTCAGTAAGCGTACCGATAGCACCTGCATTTATCCATGCCATCACTTTTTCCATAGAACCGTTAGAATCCCATGGTATAAGGTGTGTTATCACTTTACTGTTTCTGGCCATTTCAATCACTTTCTTTCCTTCCATTAAGCGGTTGGAAAGTGGTTTATGCACCAGGACGTTCTTACCTCTTTTTATAGCGGCCATGCAAAGAATACCATGGAGATGATCAGGTGTCATTATTTTAACCGCATCAAGGTCTTTCTCCTTTTCTAACAATTCACGGACATCTGCGTAAGTATTACAGCCTTTATATTTTTGTTCGGGGCGAATGTTTGCATAATAGCTGTCAACAATTGATTTTCCATTCTCCCTTCCTCCGGGAATGATGTTATCTCCGCCGGGAGTCCAGGAAGGATTATTAATAGCTTTCCGGATCTCATCTTTCAAATAATCTGTTCCCCAGTCCTTATAACCAATTGCTTCTTTATTGGGATCGCAAACCGCAATTACCTGTATCGCGGGTACAGCAAGCAAAGGCAATAACTCTCTTATGCCTTGCGTACCTATACCGATGTACGCCAGCGTTATTTTATCACTTGGTGCAATATAATTTTTTCCTCCAAGCACATGCCGTGGAACAAGGGTAAAACCTATTGCAGAAGCTGCAGCTAATTCAACAAATTTCCGCCTGTTCATGTTCGAGCCTTTGACAGGTGTATTTTCAGTTTTTTCGTTTTGGAAATCGTTTACGGTAACATTTTGGGTAATGTCATTTTTCATATACAAACTTTTTATCGTTAGGAGAGGGGATAATTAAAATTACACCATGAAGTTAATTAATTCAGGCAAATTTTTTTTATAATAATCTACGGGAAGGGGAGCTGAATGTTGCTTAAATTCTATCAGAATAGCAGTTGATGACTTCTACTTCCCAAAAAGATATTTATTTAATAAACTTTTACCTTGCTTTATAGCCTCGCGCCCGGTAGATTCAATTCCATACCATCCATGATAACCGGCCTTCTTACAAAGGTCAATCATCTTTGCAGTAAGTTCTTCGGTAGGTTGATTACGATACGACATTCCTTTTGCAAAGGGAGCTGTTTTTTGCAGGTAGCTATAGTTATCAAAATCAGGTGAGGGTTCGCGCCAATCAGGATAGGTGCCAAAAAGTGGATGATCCACTTCTCTCATGAGCGCTAACATCCAATCAGCATCATTGGAAACGCCTCCATGATTTTCAATCAGGACTTTCACATTCGCTCCATGTGCATATTCTAACAACATCTGGTAGGTTTCTGATGCCCACTTTAATGCTTCTTTTTTTGAAATATTTTCAGCGCCCCTGCAATTAGTACGTATGGCATGGCAGCCTAAGTAATGCGCTATATCTATCCATTTACGATGGTTTATGGCAAATTGTTTTCTTTCTTCTTTTACAGAAGCACATCCATCTCCTTCATCATCTACCATTATTAAAACCATTATTATTCCATAATCAGCTGCATTTTGTTTCAGCCTATCCAGGTATGAAAGAGTGGGTACTTCAAACAGTGTATTAACAAACTCGATCCCATTGATATCAAAATCTTCTCTTGCAATTTTTGGAAGATCCAGTGTTTTCCATTTGCCTTCTTTTATTTCTTTAACCAATGCCCACTGGGCAAGGGATATATCGTCTTTTATCATATACGATTAATTAAAATAACGGACCTTTTCCTTTTTGTATTATTAAATATACGAACTCAATTTTATTAATAATAAAAATATAATGCACAACAAATCATATGCGTACAGGCTTCATCGTTATAAGGTATCCGTTTTCCGCTAAATTGCTTTTCCGTGTCACTAAAATTTCGTTTCTTTAATAAAAATCAACAGGCAGCACATCAATGCAGAAAAGTATCTTCTTTTTATTGTTAATTATAAACCTGCAATCTATGTCCCAAAAAAGTGTTCAGGGCGAATATTATTTTAGAAAAATGGAAATGGCTTCTGGTTTTAATTTTACAGCAGATGGTAAATTTAAATTCTTTTTTAGTTATGGCGCTGTTGATCGCAGCGCTACCGGTACTTTTTCAGTAGAAGGGGATACACTAAAACTTAAAAGCGATAAAGAACCCGGAAAAGATTTCACGGTAACCAGCCAGTCCAAACAGGCAAAAGGATACAGCCTTATATTTAATGATGCCAACAAATATTTACTACAAAATATTTTATGTGTATTTCTTGCAGATGGACAGAAACAGGAAGCATATACTGACAGCAATGGAGAAGTAAATATTGACCTTGCACATTGCGATACTATTTATGTTCAGCATACCTTATTCCCCGATATTGTTACACTTGTGAAAGACAAAACAAATAACAATAACCGGTTTACACTTTCTCTCAATCCTTCGCTGGAACAGGTAAGTTTTAAAGGCATCGATTTTAAAATTGAAAATGATACAACACTTACCTGTATTCCCAATTACTTCCTGGAGATGCAGGATATTAAATTCGTAAAAGAATAGATCCATTCCATTTTAAAATGTTTAAATAATAAATAGCGCTGTCCATAGTCTCTGCCTAAATGTTTCG
>JADGPY010000091.1 GCA_017882205.1 Chitinophagaceae bacterium | reverse complement strand
CGCTTGCAAACCTGAAGTCGTTAAGCGTTACCTGATAAGAGCCGGCATTTTTATGCTCATCGAAGAGAACTGCAACTTCTCTTCCAAGAACGTCGAATACTTTTAATGTAACATGGCTGCTCAGCGGGATTTGATAATTTATTATAGTTATCGGGTTAAACGGATTCGGATAGTTCTGCCCAAGTGAAAAAGTATTAGGTTGATTGTCATATTTTTCATCAATAAGATCAGCAGTAGTATCGGCAGCACCAAACAAAGTCAAATCAACAGCCTCAGCCATCATGTGGTGTCCTGTTTCACTGGGGTGCAGATGATCACCCGAGTCATAGATAGGTAAAAGTTTTGATGGATTTGCCGGATCATGCATTGCAGAATCAAGATCAATGACAGCATCAAAACGACCACTATCCCGCATCCAATCATTGAGAGTTTGCCAGGCTTTTTGATGATCTGGTGAATCGTAAGATGAGCCGCCAAAGGGAAGCAAAGTCGCCCCATATACAAGGAGGCCCCTGGCGTGGGCACTGTCTATCATCTGCTTAAAAGCGGAGATTAAATTTTGAGCAACCTGAGTTGAATTCGAAGCATAACCGATATCATTTATTCCTTCAAGAATTATTACCCATTTTACTCCATTCTGATTAAGCACATCGCGTCCAAATCGACTTAATGCAGAAGGTCCTAAACAAGTACCAAGCACACAATTGCCGCCGATTCCCTCGTTCAGAACTGCGACATTTCGTGTATCAGGATTGGCTTGAAAACGCCGGGCAAGTTCATCGGGCCAACGATCTTGTTTATTTGTACCAGAACCCCTCCCATCAGTAATTGAGTTCCCAAGTATAGCAAGGGCATACGCAGAATCCGGGGCCAACACATCAATTGTGTTAATAACGTACCAGTGATCTGCTGTAACTGCACCTGAAAAATCCGCCTTTGATACTTCATTACCTGTAAGCAAATATGAAGTTGTTCTCGATCCGGGATGACCAGTTACAGCCGATGAGGTACGGCCAAAATTAATAGTGATTGCAACATCGGTTAATGGTTGTAATGCAAATTGAAAAGGATCTGATGTAACCGCATTACCCGGTGCCATCGTAACCACAGGCGTTCCGTTAAAAAATAAAGCTTTATCCGTGGTTGTATCAATAGCACCATTCCCTTTAGAAACAGCAATATGAACCGAATTTAAAGTTACATTACTGGTGCTGAATTCATTGGAAAACCGAATCCGTAAACTATCCCCGCCCATTGAAACGTGGACTATTTGCCGGAGCGTGTTATTGCTTAACCCTGGCGAAGGAGGATTGTTGCCTGTTTCAACTAGTTGTAGCGCTGTACTCCAGGTCCCTACCCATTTTTCGGAAGAAGTGGGTGTTCCTTGCGGTTTAGCAAAACAGAAAGAGACAAGACAAAAAGTAAAAAGTACCACAATTAAAACATGTAAAGCGTGCAATAAAAGGTTTAAAGACCGGAAAAGTATGTTAACAGAATTATTATTTGTAGTTGATTTGTAAGACATTATTAGATATCCTCGATTCTTATTATTACTTGATTTGAAAGAATTATTATCATTAATTCTATGATTATTTAGCATCTGAATTTTCTCCTTTCAAAGTGTTTTGATTACAAATCCGCCATATGGATACATGAGTACATTAACCGGCTTAGAAAAATCGATATTTCTTTTAATAAAATATTTTGTATTCAATGAATCGGTTATTATTATACCTTTAGTGGTGTCACTGAGGAAAGGAAAATTTAATGTTACTGTTCTCTTAACGTTTTCACCATTGATACCGGCAATATACCAACGGTCGCTTTTTCTTCTGGCAAGTATTACGAATTTTCCGGGGAAACCATCAATAAATTTTACATCATCCCAGGCATTCTGTAAAGTGCTCATATATTTTTTTACAAAATCTTTTTGAGATGCCATACCATTAGGTGTTTCCGCTATGTGTTGAATACCGGATGTAAAAAGGACAGATAAAGCAATTTCAAAGCCGCCGGTAGTTCTGCGTATTATGCCTGGTATTCCCGAAAAGTTTACAGGTGTAAAATCCATCGGATCGTATAGGTTCCTGGTAAAAGGAATGGTTGCACAATGCGAAGGCTGCATATCAGCATTATGCTGATTAAAGGTTACATATTCTTCGCCCCTCACAGCTTCCATACTAACTAAATTGGGATAAGTCCTTGACCATCCTCTTGGAAAGGTTGAGCCATGAAAGTTTACGGCCAGTTTATATTTAGCAGCATCTTTTAATATATCTATATAGTACTTCATCATTGATTGTCCGTCGCCATCAAAAAAATCTACTTTGATACCAGCAATGCCTATATCTTTCAACCTTTGAAACTCAGTATTTCTTGATGCTTCGGTAAGCAGCTTGCCACGAGGTGTTAGAGGCGCGGTGTTCCAATCACCTGCTGAATTATACCACAACAAAATTTTTACATTTTTAGTTTTTGCATAATCAGTAAGTTGTTTTATTTGTGCATAACCGATCTGAGTATCCCAGAAGGCATCAATAAGGCAATACTTCCAATTCATTTCAGATGCAAAATCGATGAACTGGCGCTGAGTATTGTAATCAGTTGCGCTGTCTTTTAAAATAACCCAACTCCAGGAAGCAATGCCGGGATGAAGCCATGATGAAACGTCATATTTGACAGGAGCAGCCAAATCAGTCTCCAAAGTTGATTCAACAAGGTTTGCGAGACCATTCGACAATGCAATAATGCGCCAAGGAGTATACCATGGTAGAACTGCTTCGGGTAAAACTGGTTCGTCTGTCCTGCTTTCGGTTAGTTGCGGAAATTGAATTGTGTATTCACCGTCGGGAGACAGTTGACTTAACCGTGATCCGCAATAATTAATATCAACTGCTGTTTCTGTTATGCAGATCCAGAAATTTCCGAAATTAAAAAGTGCAGGCATTACCCATCCTGCTTTGTAAGGAGCACTTGTTCCAACCAGGATATCATTCATATAATATTCTTCATATGACGGTTGTGTATTACACCATCCTGTTCGTGAATCTTGGCAAGGTTCAAGAAATGCCTTTGCTGCAAGTTTAAAATGAAAGGATGATATTTCTTTTAATATCTTAATTGTAGTATCTGTGGTACCTGGGAAGTAATATCGAAAGGCTACACCATCATTAGATACCTGAAAAATAATATTCATCATTTTCGCGTTTGAGTTTTTCAAATGAAAAACACGCTTGTTTGCATAATAACTGCAATTTAATCTTTTACCATGCAGCATTTTATAATTTTCAGATGCAGTACTTTCATCTGAAGCGGATTCAAGTGTAAGATTGGTTGAAAAATCATCGTCACTTCGGATAATTCCTAATTTCGATTGCCTTAGGACAATTACACCTGAATAAGAGATAGTATAAAACGATTCTCCATAGGAAGTAAGTGAAAAATCGACAGAAATCTTTCCATCTGGACTCTTTAAAATATAATCGTTATTGCTAAAAGCATCTTTAATGAAAGCTATCTGTATAAAGAGAATTATTAGAAATTTGATGTTTTTTATGAACAGTAATTCCTTAATGCAATTTTCTTTTTTCAAATAAATAGACACAAATACTCTAAGAATAATAAATTAGTTAAT
>JADGPY010000007.1 GCA_017882205.1 Chitinophagaceae bacterium | reverse complement strand
GGATGTATATAATCTAACCTCTTCTCCATTTCTCCATAATTGAAATTGTTCGGCTGGAGTATTTCCTAATCCAGTTGGTAATGCTGATTGATTGATCCTGCAAAGTCCCGTATTTCCAAGTTTGAATTTAAAATACGTCTTGCTATAATCTATCCAACTGTTGTTATTCTGACAATAGCCTGTCAGGGAAAGTATAATAAAAACAGGGAGTAATAATTTTTTCATGCTCAAACTTATTAACTAGTTATGTTCCTTTTTCGTCAGATCAAATTTCAATGAAAAAATATGTGAGTATAAAGGCGTAGTCTGGTTAGCAAGATTGGAAAACGCATAATCAATACTTACATTTTTAATTTTGAATCCAGCACCAAGGCTTGGCTGGTATATCCATACTTTTTTCTGGTTTAATGTATCTCCATCAGCAAGTGCTTGTTGAAAATTGGATATTCCTGCCCGGATAAAAAACACATTTTTAATAGCAACTTCTAAACCAAGGTGCGGATCAACACTTACAGGATTTCCACTGATAACAGTATTTCTTTTACCATCAAAGGTCATATCAAAATCTCCTTCTGCCAAAAGATTCACTGACTTCCCAAGATGAAAATTGTAAGATCCAGCCAATATGAGTCGTGGCGCGGTCAATTCTGTAGATTTAACGGGAATGTCATTTTTTGTGAGATATAAAACTTCCTTTTCCTTGTCAGTAAACGTAAAAGACCATGCATTAAAAGTGGTGGTAAGGTCTCTTGCTACAACTCCAAGCGTCCAGTTGTCATGCTGCATTTTAAAACCAGCATCCAGACCAAAACCCCATGCAGTGGCAAAATGACCCACTTTCCGGTAAATCACTTTTGCATTTACGCCAAAGCTGATCTTGTTTTTTTCCTCGTCTTTGATTTTCTGAGCAAATGATAAAAGAAAAGCATAATCCGCAGAGGAGAATGCTTCAATGTTATTATAGTTAATACTGCCATCTGGTTCCACCAGGAATAGGGTATTAGGTATATCATCCACAGCAAAGCGCAAAACGGATAGACCCAATGTTCGCTTATTATCATTAACAGGTATAGCTACGCTGCCATAATCATATTTTGCTATATTCGAAAAATAACTGGCATGCATTAAGCTTACGGAGGGGTGATCCTGTACTCCGGTTAATCCGGCAGGGTTCCAATATCCTGCTGTTCCATCTTGTGCCGAGGCCACCTGGGCTGCTCCCATAGCCAATCCGCGGGCACCAGCACCAATATTTAGGAATTCATTTGAATACTTTCTGAATTGTGCAAAAGTGGATAGTGGAATAATCGTCAAAATCATCATCCTCGCAATCAGGGTTATTCTCATACGATTGATATCAGTTAGTTATTGAATTATAGGTATATATGATGCAAAATGCGTGATCATAAAAAACGGATTTTACACATATATATTGTATCTCGGTCATACTACCATTAGTCTCTCTTACTTGAATATACGAAATTAACTCATTGCCGTTGCATTTAAAAAATGGAAAAAATAAAAAAACAGCGAACATAGAGCACTACAACCCTCATTTAAGAGGGCCTAAAACCATAATAGGCTGCTTCCGAAACTTACCTATGCGCATTATTCCTTTATTTTTGCCGTATATGAGCAATCTTATAACGGAACTTAGATGGCGTGGCTTGATTCAGGATATCATGCCTGGTACAGAAGAACAACTACAAAAAGAACTTACTTGCGGCTACATTGGATTTGACCCTACCGCTGATAGCCTTCATATTGGAAATCTTGTACCAATCATGTTGTTGGCTCATTTACAGCGTTGTGGGCATAAGCCTTTTGCCCTTGTTGGTGGTGCAACTGGAATGGTTGGTGATCCCTCTGGTAAAAGTGAAGAACGTAACTTTTTGAATGAAGACACTTTGCAACATAACCTGGAATGCATAAAGAAACAACTTGAAAAATTCCTTGATTTTAATAGTTCAAAAGTGAATGTAGCCGTAATGGTTAACAATTATGACTGGTTCAAAGAAATGTCCTTTTTGCAATTCATTCGGGATGTGGGAAAACATATCACCATAAATTATATGCTTGCCAAAGACAGCGTTAAAAAAAGGGTGGAAACTGAAAACGGAATGAGCTTTACTGAATTTTCATACCAGTTGGTCCAGGGATATGATTTTTATTGGCTTTATCAGAATAAAAGCTGTAAGCTCCAAATGGGAGGAAGCGATCAATGGGGAAATATTGTAACAGGTACTGAACTGATCCGCAGGAAAACAGGTGGTGAAGCTTTTGCTTTTACCTGCCCATTAATGACAAAAGCTGATGGAGGGAAATTTGGAAAAACAGAAAAAGGGAATGTTTGGCTCGATCCTTCAAAAACCTCACCCTTTCAATTTTACCAGTTTTGGTTAAATGCAGCCGATGCAGATGCGGCAAAATGGATAAAGGTGTTCACGTTTTTGGATGAGACAACAATACAATCACTGATTTCTGAACATTCGAATAATCCGGGGGCAAGGCTCTTGCAGAAAGCCCTTGCTAAAGAAGTGACAATTTTTGTGCATAATGAGCTTGAGTACAACAAAGTGATGGAAACCACTGAAAAACTCTTTAACAAGTCAAATGCTCCTTTAGAATCTCTCAGTGAAGAGGAACTTACATCCATTGAAGGAATTGTAAAGTCAACATTTCCTCTCCAAAGTATAATTGGACAAATTGATGTGGTGAGTTTTCTGACAGATACAAAAATTTTCAGCAGTAAAGGAGAAGCAAGAAAGATGATATTGAACGGCGGTATAAGTATCAACCGTAACAAGATTACGGATCCTGCCTTCT
>JADGPY010000426.1 GCA_017882205.1 Chitinophagaceae bacterium | reverse complement strand
ATCGATAATTTTGGTATTACCACATCATATAATATATTTGCTGACTCATTGAGATGGGCTCCTGTTTCAATGCAGATGAGGACAACCGTTCTGGATAATATAGGTATTTCTGCCAACGGTAATTTTTCACTTTATGGTCTTGATAGCAAAGGCAATACCACTGGAACCTTTCTCTATGCTCAAAATAGAAAACTTATGAGACTTAACAATTTCACTACAAGTATTAATTTTAGTCTGAGCGAATTATTAAAGGGAAAAAAGGAAAAGAAAAAAACGGATGCAAATACAAATGCATCGCGGAACGCCCTGACTCAGGGAGTTGAGGGAAATGACAAATTACCTGGTCAGGATAATAATGCACAGCCGAATACAGGTGCAGCTCTCGTAGACGAATACGGTTACCCCGTTTTTAATGTTCCATGGTCATTCAATTTAAGTTACAGTATCAACTATTTTAAACCGGCGTATAAGTCGAACCTGACCCAGACGCTTTCTTTTAGCGGAAATGTTTCACTTACCAAGAAGATGGCGATGACATACACAAGTGGATATGATTTCGCCGGTAAGGTTATTACAATGACACAGATAGGAATAACACGCGACCTGCATTGCTGGGAAATGAACTTTAACTGGGTACCAAACGGTTCAATGAAAATGTGGAACTTTACAATAAGAGTTAAAGCCTCTGTGCTTGGTGATCTTAAATATGAGAGAAGGAAGGATTTCCATGACGACTATTAAAACTAAAGTATAATATCATGAAAAAAATTTTCAGTACATCTAAAGCTCCTGCCGCCATTGGCCCTTATAGCCAGGCTGTTGAAATGAGTAATACCCTCTATGTTTCAGGGCAGATTCCAATAAATCCTGAAACAGGAAAATTAGTTGAGGGAGATATTACAATTCAGACTGTACAGGTTTTTAAAAATATTGCCGCTATACTTAATGTAGCTGGTTATTCTTTCACCGATGTAGTTAAATCAACTTGCCTTTTAAGCGATATGGCAAACTTCAAAGCCATGAATGAAGTATATGCCAGGTATTACCCTGAAAAACAGCCGGCCAGAGCTGCATTTGCAGTAAAAGAATTGCCTATGGGAGCCTTGATAGAAATAGAAACAATTGCTATGAAATAAATAGGAATTGTTTAAAAAGGGAAGTTTTAAAAAAAAACGACTATTGATTGGATTTATGCCCCCCATTTGGCCTTCCTGCCGGTAGGCAGGGTAGGCCAGACAGGGGGTAGAAATCTTATTCTCCTTTGATCTCAAATTCAACTTCAACTTTTACTTCCCTGTGAAGTTTGACTATAGCTATATAATTTCCAACTTCCTTAATCTGATCTTCCGGGAGGGTAATGTTTCTCCGGTCGATGTCAAATCCTTTTTCCTTCAGAGATTCAGCTATCTGTATTGTGTTAACTGAACCAAATATTTTCCCGGAAGTGCTGGTTTTTGCACCAACAACAATCTTTACACCAGTCAGTCTGGAAGCAATCTCCTGAGCTGCCAGCTTAATCTTTTCCTCTTTATGAGCTTTCTGCCTCAGGTTTTCAGTATGCATTTTTTTTGCTGATGATGTTGCAGCAATTGCAAAACCCCGTGGGATCAGAAAATTTCTTCCGTAACCGGCTTTGACATTTACTATATCGTCCTTCTGCCCAAGCTTGGTGACGTCCTGTATTAGTATAATTTCCATATAAAATCCTCCTTATTTTAAAAGATCAGTAACGTAAGGAAGAAGAGCAATATGTCGGGCTCTCTTAACGGCTTTAGCCACTTTCCTCTGATATTTAAGTGAAGTACCTGTAATTCTGCGAGGCAGAATTTTACCCTGGTCATTCAGAAACTTTTTTAAAAATTCAGGGTCCTTGTAATCAATGTAGCGGATCCTGTTTTTCTTAAACCTGCAGTATTTCTTTTTTTTGATCTCAACCGTTGGTGGAGTTAAGTATCTGATTTCTGATTCGTTCTGTGCCATATCTTATTCCTCCTTCGATTTTCCTGATTCTTTTTGTCTTCTTTTCTTCTCTGCATATTCCACGGCAAATTTTTCCATCCTGAAAGTTAAAAACCTGATTATCCTTTCATCTCTTCGATATTGGACTTCAAGCTTTTCTATAAGCTCACCAGCGCCCTTAAACTCAACCAGGTAATAGAAGCCGGTCGACTTCTTCTGGATAGGATAGGCCAGTTTCTTTAGACCCCAATTCTCTTCATGAACGATCTCACCGCTGTTATCGGTAATGATCTTCTTGAATTTCTGTACCGCTTCCTTCATCTGGTTCTCAGATAAAACGGGAGTTGCAATGAAAACGGTTTCGTACTGATTCAACATAGTAATTAATAGTTTATTAGTTTAATGATTTTGGCTCGCAAAAGTACAACTATTTTATTTTATTCAAAAATTAATCAGTGAAAAATTACTTCTGAATGTTTTAACCCAATTATTTGCCGGAGTTATACGCTGTTAATTTTACTCCCGTGTTTTCTCAGGAAAGCTTTTTGACTATATTTGTATTTCAATAGTTTTGAAAGAAACAAGAGATAGTATTTATGGAAAACTTCATCGTTTCAGCAAGAAAATACCGTCCTGCCAGTTTTGATATGGTTATTGGTCAGGATTCTATAACTAATATGCTGAAAAGTGCCATTAAGAACAAACATCTTGCACAGGCTTACCTGTTTTGTGGACCGCGAGGTGTCGGAAAAACAACCTGTGCAAGGCTCTTTGCCAAAACGATTAATTGCAGCAACCTTGGTGATAATTCGGAAGCATGCGATAACTGCGAATCATGCTTATCGTTCAATACACTGAGATCATTTAATATACATGAGCTCGACGCTGCATCCAATAATAAGGTAGAGGACATACGAAGTCTTAATGAACAGGTAAGGATTCCACCTCAGATCGGGAAATACAGCATCTATATTATTGATGAAGTTCATATGCTCACTTTATCTGCGTTCAATGCCTTCCTGAAGACACTTGAAGAGCCACCTTCCCATGCAATCTTTATTTTGGCAACAACTGAAAAACATAAGGTAATTCCAACTATTCTCTCACGATGCCAGATATTCGATTTTAACAGGATAAAAATTGAAGATAT
>JADGPY010000090.1 GCA_017882205.1 Chitinophagaceae bacterium | reverse complement strand
TTACCAAAATTGGTGATAATGCATTTACATTTCCTGTTGGTAGCCCGGTTTCATATAACCCGGTAAGTATGAGTGCTCCCGTTGGCCCGACCACTAAATTCAAAGGGGAGTATAAATATCAAAACCCTACGATTGATGGTTATAATACCAGTAGTAAAGCAGGCACTTTAGGTATTGTCAGCAATGCGGCTTATTGGAATGTTCAAAGGTTAGTGGGAGTTACCAATGTTAATCTAACGTTCAGCTTTTTGACAAATCCATATGAGCAATACCCTGTGTTAGCCAATTTAAAAGTGGCTCATTGGAATGGAGCGCAATGGGATGATTTGGGAAATGGCGGAACCACAGGAACCTCAGCAGCAGGAACTATAGTAAATTCTGTTACTATAACAAGCTTTAGTCCCTTTACTATAGCAGGTGTTACGCCAACTTACCTGTTTAACTACTCTAATCCCGGACCAGGACCCGATGGTTCTCCATTAAAATTTGTTGCAAGTGGTGGATATCCGCCTGATAGTATAAAACAGTTGCCTGCCGGCATTTATACACCTGATAGTATTTTTCTGGTGCCTAATGGTAGTATTACATCTTTTAGATTACAAGACAGTTTAAGGGTTCAAAAAGATACTACTATAACCGCCCCAACGGCACCCAACTCTTATGTAACGGCAAATGGAAATGGCACTATAAACTTTAAGGGATGGCGTTATTTTGTTTATATGACGGATATTGGAAATAATATCATGGGAGCAATCAAAGACAACAACCTCACTTTAGGAAATGTGACAATGAACACTTACTTCTCTACTGCTGCTGTGGCTACGTCTCCGAATGGAAATTTATATCTGAAAAGAAGTTTCCGGGTTCAAAGTCAGTTAGCTCCGGTAGGAACCAGAAGGGTTCGGTTCTATATAACAAAACAGGAATTTAATGATCTGCAGGCTGCTGATCCTTCGTCCTTGCCAGATATAAACAGTCTTACCATTACTAAGTATACCGGTCCGCTGGAGGATAGCTTATTTAATCCAGTACCGGGTGGTAATGCAATTATTATCCCTAATAGCGCAATAACAAAAGTTGACCTTGGCACAATGTGGTCATTAGATGTGGATGTCTCCGGCTTTAGTGGTTTTTATATTGGAGGCAATCAATCCAATATTAATCTATGCCCAGGCTCAAACATTTCCTTACCCTCCAACATAAGTGGGGCAACCTACCAGTGGCAACTGGATACCGGAAGTGGGTATAATAATATATCTAATGGAGGTGTGTATACCGGCACTGGAACAAGTTCATTAACCATCAGTAGTATTCCAGGCAGCTTCTATGGATATAAATATAGGTGCGTTGTGAATGGGGGAACCTTTAGTCAAATCTATACTTTGAAATTTGCAATGATATGGCAGGGAACGGTAAGCTCAGCATGGGAAAATGCAGCTAACTGGAGTTGCGGATTACCTGATGTAAATACTGATGTAATCATCAACCCGGGTAAGCCGAATTACCCGCTGGTAAGTTCAAATCAAAGTATCAGAACATTAAAATTAAGCCCGGGTACAGCAGTGACCGTGGGTACCGGATTTAATTTAAATGTAACAAAATAATTCAGGTATCAGCTTTCAGGTATCAGGTATCAGGAAAACCGGTTTTCCTGATACCTAAATTATTTTGTTACCACATTCCCCTCCTCGTCAACTAACAGAATACGGATCTGACCTTTGACACAAACTTTTAGTCTGTACTGGACCTTATTCTGGGCACTTTTTAGGGTTGTGATAGAGTACACATGATCATTGAATCTTTCCTTCATTCTCGTAACAAGTTCAGGAAGCACATAATTAGTAAGAACAGGAAGAGAGGCAGTTTGGCCGGGACAATCGATAGTTATAATATTTGCACTTTTTGTTGATGTTCTTTTTGAAACTCCCGGATCATAGTAGTGTATATGCTGGCCGTACATCGCTGAACTAAAAAAAATAAACAATAATAAAATTGACATTCGTTTCATAATCAACCCATCTTAATAATTAGATGATCAATTATTAGCAATTTACGTACCTCATTCCCTGAAATGCAAAATTAGTGGTCATTGCCTCACCTGCCCCGGGTGAAGCGAATTATTTTTTCTAATTTTAATAGCTGCAAACTATATCAATGTCACAAAACGCGCTTACACGATTCTCTGTTCACAAGGTAGATGATGAAACTATAACTCGATGTAATGATCATTTGGCCACTGAGGAACCAATGGAGATAAGGTTACTTTATGGCAACAATACTCTGATGGTAGAGAAAAGTATATCTGTTACTATGCGCTCCCCGGGTAATGATTTCGAATTAGCAAAAGGTTTTTTATTCACCGAAGGAATTTATTGGACAGAAAATTATTCTCTACATTCCTCAAAATATAGCACAACAATGGATATCCACCAACCTGGTTGGACTTGATTCCCACATGCCATTAGGCGATAACAAAGAGCTATACCTGTTGATAGAAAAAGACTTCAAATGCATAGATACAGCAGGATTTGAAGATCAGTCAGATTTTTATAACAATCCGGATAAAATCTGTTAGGAAGTGCTTGTTAACATTTATTTAAGAATTTGTTTATAAGAAAGGATGTTTTGCTACGTTGTCTCCTTGTTTCTCCTACTCATCTTCAATTAACTGTTTATGAAAAGTTTGAAAATCATCCTCGTTTCATTCCTTGTTTTTTTCATAACATCCTGCCATAACCAGAAGATCAGATCCACATATAATATTATACCCACTGCCAGGCCTTCAGCAAATATTGTTGATAGTTCATTGATGGCAGAGGATGTAAGCCTATCGGGATATAATGATCAATTCATCCAGGATATTACCCAGCGTTTCAAGGCAGCCTCTATCAATTCAACCGTAATTAAATGCAGAAGCGGTCTTAAGATCTCTATAAATCCTGCCCTGCTCGAAAAGGAGGATGGATCAGCTATTGACGGCATGATAGAAGTAGCTGTGATCGAGCTCATAAATAGTGATGATTTATTTAAAAGTAATGCAGCAACTGTAAGTAATGGCAAGCTTTTAGCATCAGGAGGCAGTTATTATATAGGTATGGTTTGCAATAGCCAAAAATTGCGCATCAGGAAAGGCTGTTCTTTAAAGGTCAATTTCCCGTTTCTTTCACCAAATGAGATGGAACTATTTTATGGTCAACGTGATAACCTGGGAAATATGAATTGGAAAAAATCTGGTAAAGTATTACAACCGGATAATGAAATCACTTTTAGTGATAAACAAAATTTTGCAAACATTAGTAAACCATCAACACAACAAATTAAACTGTATGACTCACTCAACAGTCAAGTTTATTTTTACGACAGGAAAATGACAATTAAAGATTTTGTAGATACTTTACAGAAACGGGGAGTTGATATTTCAATTGATACATTGTACATGAATTACAATTGTGAATATTGTGCAGGCCGGTACAAACAATACAGGATTATAACAGGAGTGGAAAGAAAAAGAGAAAAAGAGAGATTGGAAGAACTGAATCGTTTGATGGAAGCCCAAAGAGAACAGCAGGAAAATAATTCATTAGCAGGTCAGGTTAAAAGATACTATGCAGCCACAACTATCGGAAGCCTGGGATGGATCAATTGCGATAGGTTTTACAATGAAGAAATGACAGATATTAACCTGGGGATTCCTATCACAATGTCAAATAGAACTATTAATTACTTTATCATTTTTAAATCCTTCAATGGATTAGTAAATGGTAAAATCAGAAGTAACGATCAGAATAAATTTTCAGTAACCAATCTTCCATTAGGGCAGGCCATAACGATTGTGGCTTTCACAAGAAACAATGGCCAGTTGTTTCAATGCAGCAAAGACTACATCATACATAAGAACAGTTCGTTTTCACTAGACTTCAAACCAATTTCAAACGGAGAAATGAGCAAGATGTTCGCTGCCAATATAAAAATCTAAGAAATAATACTTGTAATTTATTGAACCACATAGTCACATAGCTACATAGACGACACATAGTAAATTCACAAACCCATTTCTAACTTAAAATAATTTGCGCACTTGCGCTTTATTATTCAGTGCAACATATATATGGAACCTCGTTCAGCGGCGAAGTTCGAAGTATCCTGTAATTTCCCAGGTCGTCACTCAATGGTTTATAAGGATTGTAAGTAGCACCGGCATCAACTCCCTGGACGCCAATACCGGCATTATCAAACAACCAGTTTCTGTCATTAAAATTTGCCGTACGAGTTCTGTATTGCTGCTCACTTGTAATATTTGTAAATATTTCAACACACAAAACACTTAAAGGAAGGTTCTCCGGTAAACCATACGCGGCCAGTAATTTATTGATCTCAATATTTGTCCAAAAAGTAGTTCCGTACTTTGTAGCATCTGCAGTAAGCGCCGACAAGCTTGTTATAGGTATAATGTTGATGTACTTAGCATTTTCTTCAGGCATATTCATTTTCTCCAGGATCATCTTCCTGGTTAATGACAGGGTGGTTTTTCCTGTCTCCTTATATTGCCCGGTTGCTACAAGTTCAGGGGGGCTGGCTACTTGGTTCAGCCTGTACCCTGTGTGTAACATTCTATCATCAAGTAAAATATTCCTGTAATCTTTCAGCGGCTTATTGGCATCATTATTATCTGCTTGTTTTACCTGTGCATAAAGAAGGCACCACAGTTGTGTGCGAGGCGGCTTAGCGGTTACATTCTTCCCGTTGAAAACAGCTACCGCATAAGGTGCTGTTACATACAGTTTCTCTTCATCGCGATTAACCGCACAGGTAAGTGTGGGAGCCGGATGTTGTATTCCCGTAGCCTTTAATGGCCTGCCAAAACGGCCCTGGGCAGTACTCCATATTTTTGAATGACCTACTCTGAATTCATAGGTAAAGAATCCAAATAGTTCAGGGGAAGATTCATTTAAGCCGGGAGGCAATGGCAGCAGGTAATGTTTATCACTCATTAGGGATTTTTCCATTGGCTGCATCGCATTTATTCCCGCTTCATCATCCGAACTACCGGGTATCACCACACGAATGTATTCTGGGTCTATGTTCAATGGCGGTTCCGTAACCGGCTTTTCAAGATAATGGTTATTGTTGCTAATAAGCTGATCAGGGGCATAGGCCAGTACTCTTGCAAAATAGATATCATCAGGATCTTGTATGGCTTCTTCAAATTCTATCCATAAATACCTTTGACGAGCTTGGGTAGAAGAATATTTTTCATTTCGCTGATAGGGTGATAAGGCCATCCCTGCTGAAGCAATTTTAGGTAACTGCGCGGGATTGACAGTAACAGGCAGTTGAAGTGTGTCGAAAGCAAGATCTCCATCATTGGTTGCCCCGTGGCCTGGTTTAAACAATGGGGTTACGCTATAATTTACTTCAATTATGTCCGGGAAAATAGAGGGATCCACCCCAAGCTCTTTTTTGGGTTCTACTGCATCAATGAATATAATAGTTGTATTGGTACGATCGGGGTTTTGTAAAGCCGTAAAAGATATGGAATGCTTCATTTCAATCTCTCCAACAATTTCTTCTTTAACCAGTAGAGGAGTTGCTTTGAAATTTGTTAAACGCGTTACCAGGAAACTCATATCCTGCAGGGCATCCCATGTCCAATCTCTTTTAAGGTCAAGTTGCACACAGCATAACCAATGGTAATAAAGATCTGCTTTACTGGCAAAGGTAAGTGCAGAATTATCAGGTGCCAGCGTATGCCTGATTCGTGCTGAACAGCCGAATTGTATTCGCTGCCCACTTTTGCCTACCAGGCTAAGGCCATTACTTCCAATATTTAATTGTTGTGCCAGGCGCTGCACAGAGTCAGGAATAATTACCGGTTGCGCATTGATGAATTGAAGTTTCGGAACAATATTTTTTGTAAGGGCAATGTCATCCGGTTGAAGATATATCCCTTCTAATTGCTTTGTTGCGAACAGAATTGTCTCATCCACACTTTCCTGGTATAAGTTGAGATAAGAAGTACGGCCATACCGGGTGTTGAACAAAGGGTCAGCACTTTCCAAACCATAATAGCTGGCTTTTGCCTCGCATACTGCCCTTAAAGTTACTCTTATAGATCTTGCAGTTGGCAATACTATTTCATCCATTGCATCTATCTGAGCCTGGGTAAATCCAAGATCACCCAGATCCGCAGGGTCACCAAACTTCAATACATGGGCATCCTTAAATTTAACAGGAATGCTGAGTGTAGAGTCATAATCATCATCCTTAACAACGGGAGAGAATTTTCTCAATGTTGTATA
>JADGPY010000425.1 GCA_017882205.1 Chitinophagaceae bacterium | reverse complement strand
CCTTGGAAAAGCCTGTTCTATATCCTGTATATGCATCCGATGGGAAGGATGTTACCAGGGGATTCCCATTGCATCCGAGACAAGGAGATCCAACCGATCATCCTCATCATATTGGAATATGGTTTAACTATGAAAATGTAAATGGATTGGATTTTTGGAATAATTCATATGCTATCCCAAAAGCAAAGAAAAATTTATATGGCTGGATAAAAACAGATCGGATTGTTGAGGCAAAAAATGGAGAAAAAGGAATTTTATCTTACCACGCCAACTGGACAAATCAGGCCAACGAAATATTGCTGGAAGAGAATACCCGGCTTGAATTTAGCGAGCTTGGCCATAAGCGAATCATTGACAGAACAACAACATTAACAGCCAAAACAGAAGTTACTTTCAAAGATGCCAAAGATGGCTTACTGGGAATGAGGCTTGCACATGAACTCCAGATACCTACTACCCAGGATCAAAAGTTTACAGATGATAAAGGAAATGTAACTATTGTAAAAGGAGGTTCGGATAACATACCGAATGGAAATTATATTACCAGCGAAGGTAAACAGGGAAATGATGCCTGGAGCACAAGAGCAGTATGGTGTAAGGTCTATGGAAAGATGGGAAATGATTCTGTAAGCATTGCCATTATTGATCATCCTAAGAATCCAAATTATCCTACTTTCTGGCATGCCAGGGGATATGGCCTGTTTGCAGCCAATCCATTGGGAGAAAATGTATTTACAAATGGGAAGAGTTCCAAAAATCTAACTTTAAAAAAAGGAGAGTCAGTTACGTTTCGATACCGGATAGTGGTGGATGCGGGAAAGAGAAGCATTAGCACCGATCAGATAAATAAATTTGTAAAAGAATTTCAGGAGTAAAGCAGAATATTTAGTTGCATAGGAGTGATAGTATTTGTGTAACCCCGGGTTTGATATGCAGGTTTATTTTATCGCTGCCGCGGTTTTGCACGACTTCCATTTTATCGCATAATACACTGCAATCGTTTTCCCCACATTTTTAATATTGTGCCATTGATTGGCAGCCTGGAATATTACAGATCCAACTCCCATAGTCTTTAGCTTGCCATCAACCAATGCCTCCACGGTTCCTTCTTTTATGATTGTAAGTTCTTCCTCCGGATGCTGATGAGGTGGATGCGCAGTTTCCCCGGGGTTTAATGTAGTTACATGGATTTCGAGGTTATCCAATGTAGCCGTTGGGGAATTTAGAACCTGGCGCTTTTCACCTGTTTTAGTTTTCTCTGCAATAAGTGTATTCCAATCATATGCCGAAGATTGCAAGGTAGTCTGATTGTTTTTTTGAGCAACTACGCTATACGGGCTGAGGAATGCTATGATGCAGATACCTGCCAGTATTAAATATTTATTTGTCATTAGTTAATTCTTTTATTTTGAAGTTGAATCGGAACAAATTAACAAATAAACCCAATAATTAAAGAAAAAAGACAGGGAATTAATGAATTAGGCATCTTATGTAAACCCAAGGCTAAGGCCTTAGGTTAGATAGATTTACGTAACTTGTCGCCCCGAATAAAATCATCTGGAATACATGTACAATTGGGAAATGAAAAAAAACAAATGGAGTCTCCAATATAAGATTTGGCTGGCAGTATTACTTCTTCCTTCTCTTTTGAATGCACAACAAAACCTAAGTGATAGTTTGTTGACCCAGGCAACTTTAGATAATTGTATTCATTACGCCATACAACATAACCCCGATCTTAAGAATGCTAAAATAAATGAGGATATTATTGATGCAACCATCAGAAGTAAACTGTCTGATTGGTATCCCCAGCTCAATCTTAATTATAACTTAGAACACAATTTTGAGCTGCCGACTGTTAATTTCAATGGGCAGCTTAATCATTCAGGTTCTATTAATACTTCTGCTGTCCAATTTGGAGCTACTCAGAATATTTTTAACAGGGATGTTTTGCTTGCCTCCCGATCTTCCAAAGATGTTCGTTTGCAGGTCTCTCAGAATACAAAACAGCAGGATATTACTATTGCATCACAAGTGGGCAAAGCTTTTTATGATATCATTTTAACCGAACAACAGGTAAAGGTTACTATAGAAGATATCCGCAGAATAGGATTAAGTCTCAAAGATGCCTTTGCACGGTATCAAAGTGGCATTGCAGATAAAACGGATTATAAAAGAGCAACCATCGCCCTGAATAATGCTAAGGCACAACAAAAAAATGGGGAAGCATCGCTAAGTGCAAAATATGCTTTGCTGAAACAGATAATGGCCTATCCCGAAAACAGGGATATTAACCTGGTGTACGATACCCTGGCAATGATTACCGAAATTTATATAGATACACTTCAAACCATTCAGTTCAATAACAGGATCGAGATACAGCAGCTTCAAACCCAAAGAAGGTTGCAGCAATATAACCTCCAATATTATAAATGGGGTTACCTACCTTCTGTTTCTGCCTTTGGCAATTACAATCTGAATTTTCAGAATAATACCTTTTCAAAAATATATGGTCAGAATTATCCCAATTCATATGTGGGAATCCTGCTCTCGCTGCCTATCCTGCAGGGTGGCAAAAAAATACAACAGATAAGAATTGCACAATTGCAATTAACCCAGGTTGATTACTCGATTGCCAGTTTACAAAACAGGATCAATACCCAATACCAGCAGGCCCTGGCCTTATATAAAAGCAACCTGAATAATTATATCAGCCTGAAGGAAAATCTTGGATTAGCCCAGGAAGTGTACGACGTAATACAATTGCAATACCGCGCCGGGATTAAAACTTACATTGAAGTGATCAATTCGGAAACTGACCTGCGGGATGCACAGATAAATTATTATAATGCTTTATACCAGTTGCTCTCAAGTAAAATTGATATAGCGCTGGCATTAGGAAACATTGTCTATTAAAAATATTAGAAAGTATGAATTGGAATAAACAATATATTTTCCCCGGCCTTGTATTTCTGCTGAGCTTTTCATCCTGTGGTGATAAGAAGGCTTCCCAACCTCAGGGCCCTCCGCCGGCAGTACCCGTAACCGTTACTACGGTAACTACCACCGATGCTGTTTACTTTGATGAATACCCGGGAACCCTGGCAGCACTGAATGAAATCAAGCTTACCGCGCAGGTAGCGGGTTATATTACCGGAATCTATTTTAAAGATGGCCAGAAGGTTAATAAAGGCCAACGATTGTATTCTATAGATAACCAGGTGTATAATGCCAATTACCAGCAGGCAGTTGCCAATTTGCAGGTGCAGGATGCAAATTTGGTAAAATCGGAGAAAGATGCTGAACGGTATCATGAACTTGATAAACAGGATGCAGTTGCAAAGCAACTGGTTGACTATGCTGATGCCGCTTTACAGGTTTCTAAAAAGCAGGTAGCCGCCGCAAGAGCGAATGTTGCCTCCGTGCAGTCCAGTGTGAAATTTTCAAATATCTCTGCACCTTTTAGTGGTACTATTGGTATCTCCCAGGTTAAACAGGGAACATCAGTAGTACCAGGCCAAACTATTCTAAATACGGTATCTACTGATAATCCGATGGCGGTGGATTTTACTGTTGATCAAAAGGAAATTTATCGATTTGAGCAATTACAGCTAAACCATAATAGCAGTAAAGATTCCATATTTACAATGAAGTTTGGCAATGATGTTTATCCTTACCCGGGCAGCATCAGCTTAATAGATAGAGCAGTTGATCCGCAGACTGGCACTATTAAAACAAGATTAGTTTTTCCAAATGATAAAGGAATGCTTAAAGCAGGAATGAATACTACTATCCGGGTTAAAAACACGGGCACTAAATCAATGATCATTCCTTATAAAGCCATAACAGAACAGTTGGGCGAATTCTTTGTTTACGTAGTTAATGACAGTAATAAGGTTTCCCAACATAAGGTGCAACCTGGTAATCAAATAGGTACCAATGTCATTATTAAAGATGGATTAAAAGAAGGTGACAAAATTGTGGTACAGGGAGTTCAAAACCTGCATGAAGGAACGGTAATTACCACATCACCACCGAAACAGTTAGGAGGCGAGCAAAAGAAATAAGACAATGATCGCAGAAACTTTTATCAGAAGGCCTGTAACAGCAATGGTTATCTCCGTGGTAATAGTGCTTGTAGGCATTATTTCATTATCAAGATTACCTATTGCGCAATATCCTGATATTACTCCTCCAACAGTAACCATTAACGGCAATTTTACCGGAGCTGATGCACAGACGGTAGAGCAAACTACTACGACAGCCATTGAAACCCAGGTGAATGGCACGCCGGGTATGTCCTTTATTTCGAGTAACAGTTCGTCCAGTGGTCAAAGTTCAATCAACGTAACTTTTGATGTTGGAACGGATGTGAATATTGCATCTTTAGATGTTCAGAACAGGGTTAGTGTCGCTCAACCAGGGCTTCCTGATGCGGTTAAGCGGCTTGGGATTACAGTACGTAAGCGGAATCCGAGTATAATGGTAATCCTTGCGTTTTATTCTCCAAATGGCACACATGATTCAAAGTTCATTGGCAACTATGTAAACATCTATATGAAAGATGCTTTACAGCGTGTAAAGGGAGTAGGTGATGTAGTTTCCAGGGCGGATGATTTTGGTATGAGGGTATGGTTGAACCCTGAGAAACTTGCAGCATTAAGCATCACACCTGCCGATGTTACAGCAGCTCTTTTTGAACAAAACCTGCAGATAGCGGCTGGTACCATTGGCGGTAATCCTCAGCCTACGGTACAGAGCTTTGAATATAGTGTACTTACCAATAGCCGTTTAAATACGGAAGAACAATTTAAAAATATTATTGTTCGTACTGTTCCCTCCACGGGTAGCATTGTATATTTAAAAGATATCGCAAGGGTAGAGTTAGGGAAGTTTGATTATGGAACTAATGCATTGGTAAATGGAAAACCTGCTGCGTTCCTTTTACTTTACCAGGTGCCTGGCGCAAATGCTCTTGATACCTATGAGGGCGTTATGAATACTCTACAGGAATTAAAAAAAACCTTTCCTAAGGACATTGATTACGTAATTCCATTGGAAACAGTTTCTGTAGTAAAAGCTTCTATCAGGGAAGTTACTTTCACATTATTAGAAGCACTGGGGTTGGTAATCCTGGTTGTTTACTTATTTCTTCAAAACTGGCGTGCTACACTAATCCCTGTTCTGGCAATTCCTGTTTCCCTGATTGGAGCTTTTATGTTTTTTATTCCCTTTGGTTTTACGGTAAATACCCTAACCTTATTTGCGTTCGTACTTGCTATTGGGATTGTGGTAGATGATGCAATAATTGTGGTGGAGGCGGTACAACATAATATCGACCATAACCATTTATCAGCCAAAGATGCTACCCGTAAAGCAATGAAAGAAATATCAGGCCCTGTCATCGCCATTGCCTTGATATTGGTTGCTGTATTTGTACCTGTTGGATTTGTTCCAGGTATAGTTGGAAGACTTTACCAACAATTTGCTATTACGATCGCAGTATCAGTAAGTATATCTGCATTTGTTGCCTTATCTCTTACTCCAGCATTATGTTCTATAATGTTGAAACCACATAAGCCGAAAAATGCCAGGAAGAATCTCATGGAAAAATTCTTTGCATCCTTCAATAATTGGTTCGGAAAAGTAACTTCTTCTTATACGAGAGGGGTGGCAAAATGGATCAAAGCAACCCCATATGTATTAATAATGCTTATTGTATTATTTGTTGGATTATTTTTTCTTTTTAAAAATAAGCCAACAGGTTTTATTCCTACGGAAGATGAAGGCCGGCTTTTTGTAACATATGAACTTCCTGAAGCTACTTCTACCGGCAGGAGTATCGATATGTTGAAAGAAATAATGACAAAAGTGCAATCGATACCTGAGATACATGTATTGGGAGGACTTGCAGGATTAAACATTATCAGTTTTTCAAATAAATCAAATGTCGGAACCTTGTTTGTTTTATTGAAACCATGGAATGAAAGGAAAGGTAAAGGGCAGGATGTGCAAAGTGTAATCGCGGAAATAAAAAAGAGAACGGCAGATATTAAAGAAGCCAGGATACTCGCAATTTCTCCACCAGCTATACCGGGGCTTGGACAAACCTCAGGTTTTACCTTTGAGCTACAGCAAACAAGCAATACCGATAGTATTCAACAGTTTGAACAGGTAGCCCGTAAGTTCCTTGGTGTACTGAATCAACGACCGGAAATTGGTGCGGCATACACTTTCTTTAGTGCTCATACTCCTTCCTACCAGGTGGATGTAGATCGTGATAAAGCCAAACAGTTAGGCGTTTCAGTTTCTGATGTATATATTACGCTATCTACCTTATTGGGAAGTAACTATGTAAATGATTTTAATTTATATGGAAGAAATTTCAGGGTATTAACCCAGGCTGACAGTACCTACCGGTCATCGGTTAGTAGTCTTGACAAATACTATGTCCGAAATAACCAGGGTAATATGATTCCGATAAGTTCGTTGATAACCAGTAAGGTCGTAGAAAGTCCATCCTTAATATCGCATTTTAATGTTTATAGGTCAATAGAGATTAATGGCAATTCGAAACCAGGCTTTAGTAGCGGACAGGCAATAGAAGCCTTAAAACAGGTTGCAGCGGATAACCTTCCTGGCGGTTATGGATATGAGTTTGCAGGAATGAGCGTTGAAGAGATTAAGGCAGGGAATAGTTCAATAGCCATTTTTGCTATCTCTATCGTTTTTGTTTTTTTGTTTCTTGCTGCATTATACGAGAGCTGGTCTGTTCCATTTTCAGTATTATTGGCGGTACCTATTGGCGCTCTTGGCTCAATTATAACGCTTACATTACTTCCGAACATTACTAACAATATATATGCACAGATTGGATTGATAACACTTATCGGGCTTGCCGCAAAAAATGCCATTCTTATTGTTGAATATGCAAAGGAAGGAGTTGACAGGGGAATAGATTTGTTACAATCAACGATAGCAGCTGTAAGATTACGTTTGCGTCCAATAGTTATGACTTCTCTTGCATTCATTTTTGGTGTTCTGCCATTGGCATTCGCCAGTGGTGCAGCAGCAGAATCACGTAAAACAATTGGTTGGACTGTATTTGGTGGGATGTTAGCTGCAACTACTCTTGCTATCTTTATTGTCCCGGTATTATTTGTTTTGATTACAAGGCTGGCATATGGAAAGAAAAAACTAGCGGAATTGAGTGCACTTCAAAAGGGTAAGACATAGATTCGCAATCCAGCAAATTGCTGAAGTATTCAGCTGGCTTGGATTGTCCGGGTCAGGAAATATCAAAGTTCAAAGTTAGCCTACCTACCGGCAGGCTAACTTAGAACTTTGAACTTTGAACTGGTTCAACGTCCTTTGATGTCGATATTGGATCCAAGAGCAACTATTACTGTTGCACCAGGTTTTAATGTCAAACTTCTGCAGGCAACCGTAGGTACATTAACAGTCGCGTTGAATGGAGTCACAGCATTGATCTGAACATCAGTGTACTGATCAGGCACTGAACCACAACTCCAGTTAGCCGAGTTTGTCCAATCTGTACTTACTGTTCCTGTCCATACAACCACTATTTTCAACGTAAATGTCGCGCTAACGGTTGGCCCTCCATTTATCACTGCTCTGTATTTATTACCATTGAAGTTGGTAGGTGGATTAGTGATCGTTAATGTGCTTCCATTTGTTCCACTATATACCACGTTATTATTTAAATCAACAAAACCGGTTCCAGGATCAACCTGCCATTGATAGGTTGAACCACTCACATTGGAAACAAATAAAGTGGTTGATGAAGGACATGACCCCGGTTGAATTGGAGCAGAACCAGTATGAGTGTAGAATCCACTAAATCCTGTTACCGGGATAGTTACAACCCACCAACTATTCGCTGCATTCCAGGTTACGCTGGTAGGAGTGATCAGAACTGCTGCACCAGGATAAGTTCCCAAAGTGCCGGTGCCATGGAATTCAGTAACCCGCACATTACCATTGTCTACACCGCCTGAAGGCAACAGTGGAAGGGATAAGATGTTACCTGCAACTACTGCATTATAAGCATCAAATTCTGCCTGTGTAAAGTATAGGGTAACGTTGGCTGTAGCCGTAGATGCATTAATAGCAGGGGTTATATCGAAGTGTCGCTGTACATAAGGATTTCCAAGTCCATCCAATGGAACATCGGTTTCCACCTTAACGCATGCATTTACATTGCCTGTTACCGGAGATGCACCCGCAGGAACAACGTTGGCGATGAGGTTACAGTTTTGATCTACGAATTTAGTGGTTGCGTCAACTATCTCATTGTCGCAGATCTGGGTACTACTAGCTAGACCGGCTAAGCTG